>JAEWHQ010000016.1 GCA_023387715.1 Pseudomonadota bacterium
ACGGCGGTTTTTTATGTGGCCATTCAGGCGGCTTATGATGCGGCAACGCAAATTCTGGATGAGGTAGAGACGCATTTTGACGATATCCGCTTGTCGGTGCGCAATATGCAGTTAAGCCTCGATCAGGTAAACTCACATGGTGTGAGTGACCTGCCCGAACTTGATGACAAGCTGACAACCATCGCACAGGCGCTTTCGCATGTGGCGCATTCGTTCGGTCAGCTGGTGCAATGCGCCCGCATTTTGCGCCGTGAAGCCAAATATAGCAGTGAAATCAGCCGTCAGAATATGGATGATCTGATTGCTGATGGTGAATCTTCCCTGCGTCGTGTGCAATTTGTCGTTGATCGTCAGCGTTTCCATGCACGCCAAACCGCGCAGGTCGTTGCAACCAGCGATTTAAATGTGATCAAGATCTTTACGATTTTGTGGACGGTTTTCTTGCCCGGCACTGCGCTGGTCAACTGGTATGGTCAAAACTTTCAGACCATGCCGGAACTGAGCTGGTATTGGTCAACATGGATCCAGATTTTTGGTGTTCTGATCCTGACGGTGATCCCGATCATGGCAACCAAAATGAGCGGGCAATTGCGCTAAAGTGATTATCCAGCAAAACGGGCGGGTGTTTTCATCAAACATCCGCCCGTTTTATGTGCTGCTTTACGGAATATGGTGCAGCCATTCTTTGGTGGAGAATTTTTCTTCCACCAGCTGTTCAGCCGCTGCAAATTCTTCTGGTGTGATTGTGCCTTTGACACCGCCATTTAATGAAATAAATGTTTCAATCATCCGGTCAATCACTTCGCGGCGTGGCAGACCGGTTTGGCTGCGCACCGGATCAACACGTTTAACAGCGCTGGTGGTGCCTTTATCGGAAAGTTTTTCACGACCGATGCGCAAAACCTGCACCATTTTATCGGCATCCATATCATAGGCCATGGTGACATGGTGCAAGACTGTGCCGCGTGCATAGCGCTTTTGAGCCGCGCCGCCGATTTTGCCTTTTGAACTCGAAATATCATTGAGCGGCTTATAAAAAGCATCGACACCCAATGAATTGAGCGATTTTAACACCCAGTCATCAAGGAATGCATAAGAATCTGCAAAACTCATATCGCGCACCAGATCACCGGGTGCATAAAGCGAATAAGTGATGGTGTTGCCTGGTTCTACAAACATGGCACCGCCGCCGGTCACACGGCGCACAGTTTCCACGCCCATGGCTTCGGCTGCTTCCAAATCGACTTCATTGCGTAAGGATTGAAAGGCACCAATGATGATGGAAGGACGCTCCCATTCCCAGAAGCGCAAGAGAGGGGCGCGGCGCCCCGCTGCCACTTCGCGTGCCAGCACTTCATCAAGCGCCAAATGCATGGCTGGTGACAAAGGCGGAATGTCGATAATCTGCCATTCATAATCGCGCCATGTCTTGGCAACACCAAGGGCTCGGCGCACAGCAATGGCTACTGCTTCAGGGCTGAAACCGATCATCATCGCATCAGCACGCAAACCATTGCGCACAGCATTGGCGATATCCTCAACACTTGATGTTGCGGGTAAGCCGTTTAAAGCGTCACGAATATCATCCAGCGCCTCAGCAGGTTCGAGAAAAAAGTCACCTGCAACCTGTACTTCATGCAATTTATTGTCTTGCACTTCCAGATCAATAACAACCAGTTTACCACCGTGGACTTTATATTCGCCGTGCATTGTTTTGGAACCTTACCAGAGAGGGATAATAAGTGAGCCGATTGCTTAATTCTTAGCTTATTATTGCCTGCGAATATATCATAAATATTTGAAAAAAGACTATTCTTGTCTATCCATCCTGCTCTATCCTCTGCATGGATTGAGAGGGAAATGACGTGATGACAGACTTCGATAAGGTGATTAACCGCTGCAATAGCAATTCGGTGAAATGGGCAAGCGCTTATAAAAACTTGGCACCTGAGGAAGCCGCAGCAGAACCACTGCCAATGTGGGTTGCGGATATGGATTTTCGCTCGCCTGAAGCTGTGACGCAAGCCCTGCAAAAAGCGGTGCGTGATGAAATTTTCGGCTATCCGCTGCGGAGCGACAGCTATGATGAGGCAATTTGTGGTTGGCAGAAACGCCGTTTTGGCTGGGATGTTAAGCCTGAATGGCTGGTGCAGACACCGGGTGTTGTCACAGCACTTAACAAGCTGATCCAGACATTCAGCAATGAAGGTGATGCTGTTTTGGTGCAGCCGCCGGTTTACGGACATTTTTTCAGCACTGTGCGCGGTAATGGCAGGCAGGTGATCGAAGCCCCTTTATGTGAAGAGGAGCGCTCATATAGTTTTGATCCGGATCGTTTCGAGGCTGCAATTGCGCCAAATACCAAAATCTTCATTCTGTGTAATCCGCATAATCCGACGGGTAATGTCTGGTCAGAAAGTGATTTGCGCCGCATGGGTGAAATTTGTTTGGCGCATAATATTCTGGTGATCTCGGATGAGGTACATCAGGATTTGATCCTGAATAAACAAGCTAAGCATATTCCTTTCGCATCTCTGGGGGAGGAATTTGCGCAAATTTCGGTGACATGCACGGCACCAAGTAAAACTTTCAATATGGCCGGAATGCAATGCTCTAATCTTTTCATTGCAAACTCTAAGATCAGGGAAGAATTCAGGCAGACGCTTGATCGTGACGGGCTCAATTTCGTCAACACGCTTGGCTCAATTGCATGTGAGGCAGCTTACAGACATGGCGAAGAATGGCTCGACGATTTGCTGGCCTATATCCGTGGCAACCAGCAGTATTTTGCTTCGGCAGTGGAAGAGCATTTCCCGCAATTGAAGGTGTTTAAAAGTGATGCGCTTTATCTGGCGTGGATGGATTGCCGCGGCCTTGGGCTCGACATTGATGCGCTGGACAAGTTTTTGCTGACGAAAGCGCGGGTATGGTTTGATCGCAGCCCTAAATTCGGCAGCCAAGGGCATGGTTTTATGCGGGTTAATCTTGGTTGCCCGCGCGCGACGGTTGATGAAGCATTGGCCAGAATGAAAAGCGCTTTAATATAGATGAAGTAAAAATGACCGGCACTGATGCTGGTCATTTGATTGTTACCATTTGAAAATGCTTAAAAGTAGGGTTTTCTACTCAATTTTTTGTTTGCAGTTAAAATGATTAATGTGCTATGCAGAGATTGTCGCTCATAAGCGATCGTAAGCGTTAACGTTACCCAACGCGCAAACCTGAGACCAATCAATTGGCTCTGTGTTGTTGCGCTGAGGTGTTTTTTGACGTTAATTTTGGATGTTTCCACCTTAAATATGCTGATAATAGAGAGCTGTAAGAGCTTTCTTGGCTGTGTGGTTTATCCTTTTGCCTCATATGAAATCTTATTGCGCTGCATAGAGCCGTCTATTGAGGCTAGCAAATGCATTTTTGCTATTTGCTATGTCGGTTGTCTCGGGTTCCATTCATTTTACGGAGCCTTACATGACAAGTTTTACTTCGCCTGAAATATCCACTCTTCTCAATCAGCTTTTTACGGAAGCAGATGCTATCGAAGCCGCTTATGAGCAGCAAAACCCTGCGCTTGCACCCGAAGCCCGGCCTATTGACCGCTCTGATTATAAGAAATTTTATGGGCTTCTCAAAGAGCAGCCGCTAGCGGTCTCACGTGAGACTGGCAAGCTTCTTTACATGCTTGCCCGCGCTATTGGCGCGCGTTCCATCGTTGAATTCGGGACATCTTTTGGTATCTCGATCATTCATCTGGCCTGTGCACTGCGTGATAATGGCGGCGGAAAATTGATCGGTAGCGAGTTTGAACCATCCAAAACCAAGCGTGCACGTCAAACTCTTGATGCTGCCGGATTGTTGGACTTGGTGGAAATACGAGAAGGCGATGCGTTGGAAACATTCGCGCATGACTTACCCGATCAGATTGATCTTGTCTTGTTGGAAGGGCGGCTAAGGGCAGGCGCATTGATCATTGCCGATAATGGAGATGCAAGCTGGATTATTTTGCCCGCGTGCGCTCCGGGAAGCACGGCTATCTTTCAGTGCCTTTTGCAGAAGATGTGAGTTGTCCATACGTCTCGATTGCAAACCATTGAACAAGATCAGTCGTTAATCGTGCTCATAAAAAGATGCAGGGAAAATGGCATCTCTGATTGGGAGCATTCAGCAACAACAATGAGAAAAAAAGAGTGCGGTTACGGGGTGAACCGTATCCGCAACGGAAATGGTGCAAACTATGATGAAAGCATTTTATGGAATGGTCTTGCGAGTACGGGAATGGTTAAGAACTGTCGCGGCATCAAGGAAAAGAAATCCCGTTCATGTGCTTTCTAGACACATGTTAAGAGATATTGGTTGGTTGGATATTAATGATGAGCATTTGCATCGAACTCATGAGAACAAATCTCGTATCTGGGATGAATAGATTTATCATAAGGCATGGGGAGAATATTCCCCCCACGCCTTATTTCAAAAGCACTCAAAACAAAGCTGTTTAGCTGTTGATTTCTTGATGTTGGCTTAGAATGGAAGCCAGTTTTAGACCCGCCCCTTTGATTTCATCCTTTGTTAGTGCGGCATAACCAATGAGTACAGCTGGTGGCAAACTGATGTCTTTGCAAAACGTTGACAATGGTTGCAAGGTGATGCCGTTAGCCCGCGCTTTAGCACAGAAAACAGCTTCGCTGTCGCCGTTTTTCAGCCATAGGATGAAATGAAATCCGGCTTCGTGGCCGGATATTGTGAAGCGGCCAGTTGCATTGGTTTCAAGTATTTTTATCAGGCAGTCTCTGCGCTCTGCATAGGTTTGGCGAGCGATACGAAGATGACGCGCTAAACTGCCACTTCGAATGAAATTCTCAAGTGTGAGTTGTTCAGCGAGTGATACGGAGCGCCCGAGTATCTGCCAGATATTGGTCAGTTTTTGGCGGGTAGCACCTCTGGCGACGATAAAGCCAACACGCATATCGGCACAGACAGTTTTGTTGAAACTGCCGCAATAGATCGTGCGATCAGATCGATTGATAGATAAGAGGGCGGCCAAGTGACTGTTCTAAACTTTGTGTAAGTGCCTTTTTGGATAAAAATAATGGGGTACTTCAGATGGATGAGGTCAAGATTAAAAATTTAGCTCTAGAATTAGCTAAGGGTTTGAAATTTCCAGAAGATTTAAACCAAAGTTCCTCTATTTTCAAAAAGGTCATGATCGAATTAGCTCTCAACACAGAGCTTTCCGAGCATCTTGGTTATGAAAAACACGCACCGAGAAAATCGACCAATATCCGTAATGGTTTTAGCGGAAAACAGTATCTTCCCCTGATGGTCAATTAACCCTAGAAATCCCCCGGGATCGAGACGGTTCATTCGAGCCGCAGCTGATAAAAAAAACATCAAACACTTATCACCAGTATGGATGATCAAATCTTGTCGCTTTATGCCAAGGGCATGACGAATAGAGAAGTCGTGGCTTTTTTTCAAAGAAATGTATGACGCAGACGTTTTCGCCTCCCTCATTAGTAAGTTACGGATGCTGTCATTGAACAAGTCACCGAATGGCAAAACAGGGCATTAGACAGCCTTTATCCTGTCGTGTATTCGAATTGTTTGGTTCTTAAAATACGCAAGCATTCGACCGTCATCAACAAATCTGTCTATTTAGGTTTAGCGGTTAATATGGATGGCCAAAAAAGAACTTTTAGGTATGTGGATCTCCCAAACCGAAGGTGCAAAGTTCTGGCTATCCGTTATAACTGAACTAAAAAACCGTGCAGTTCAGGATATTTTGGTTGCGTGTGTGGATGGCCTGAAAGCGTTTCTTGAGGTCATTGCATCAGTCTACCCCATACGGATATACAATTATGTCTTGTTCACATTGTACGCAACTGTTTACGTTTTGTCAGCTGGAAATACTACAAAGCAGTGACAGCTGGTTCGAAATCCATTTATCAGGCAAGCACAGAAGATAATGCATTATCGGCACTGGATCTATTCTGTGAGCAATGGAACCATCAGTATCCGAAAATAGGCGAAACCTGGAAGGCGAATTGGGAAAATATACGTACCATCTTCAACTAGCTAGCAGAAATTAGGCATGCAATTTACACGACAAAAGCAATTGAAACGTTCAATAGCGTCATTCGACACACAGCGAAGAAGCGTAAAATATTCTCCTCAGACGATTCAGCCAAAAAGGTTATCTTTTTAGCTGCCGCAAATGCTGCTAAAAAATGGACTATGCCCATTCAAAATTGGCGTTTAACCATGAATAGGTTTACGATATATTTGGATCGTCGTTTGAAAGATCATTTGTAAAAGAAACGGCAACTTACACAAAATAATAAACAGTCTCGTGGGCATTGGCGCACCGCTATAACTGAACTCGCTATCAAAATCATCTTCAATGATGACGGCTTCATTTTCATTTGCCCAATCAAGCAATGCGAGCCTTTCACTGACAGACATTGTAACGCCCAAAGGTTATTGATGGGCAGACGTTACATAGACAGTTTTGCATCACAATGTTGTTTTAATGTGCCTAAGTGTTGAAATATTTCCATCGCAAAGGGATAGCAGGGGTCTTCGACACTTATTGTATCGTCTGTTTTTATGAGATTGCGGCAGATCAGATCAATGGAATGGCGAACGCCCGCTGTGATGAAAACATCATCCGCACAGCAATCAATGCTTCTGAAACGCTTTATATAATCGGCAAATTGAGTGCGTAATGCAGGCAATCCGGCAGGATCAGATCGGCCGTCGATCTTGTTGCCAGCGGTGCGGGTGACTTTGAGCATTAAACTTGCCCAATCGGTCAGTGAGAACAATCACGGGTCAGCCAGTCGGGCTACAAATGGCTTGTTTGCGGTAATGCTTGAAGTGGTACGTTTATCAGCGGCGGCCTCATTTGTTTCGGTATTAATGGAGGCGGTGAACCGGTTGCTGGGTGGCTCTATTTTGCGTGCTGTCAGTACACTATCAAGGATTGCAGATTTCAGCGTTTCATAAACAATGCTTTGCCTGTTGCTTTCACTGCTGTCATCGTTGAGCCCAAGCGGGATAGGTAGATCAAGCGATACTGGTGTTCGTTCTTATGCCATAGTGGTCTAACCAAATTAATGTTATCTGGAGCTTATGACTTAACCAGAAAAAATACAGACTGACCATACGGCAATTTTCCATCGGGTGATTTAAGTCGCAATATTGGGATGAATCTAATTGATGGGTGCATTATGCGCGTCCATCTTTCCAGTGATAGGGACAGAAGTATTTTTTGATGGTTGATGAGGCAGGAATTAAAATGAATTCAACGTAATATCTTTTGTCAACTGCTTTGGTCTCGGCTGTTATTGTTCCACAGATAGGCTTTGGTCTGAGTGTTCCGTCACTGCCAAGTATCGTTGGTGCATTTGATTTATTTATTGAAAGCGCACAGACAACATTGATTGTCTATATGGCAGGTTATGCCGTTTCCGTGTTGTTAGCTGGTTTGATGTCGGATCGAATTGGCCCTCGAAATACACAACTGCTTGGATTGGCGCTTACTAAAATGGTTACAATGGCTGCAGCACTAGCATGGTATTTCATGTCGCTTACTGCTGCTCGTTTTCTGCAAGCGCTCGGCGGTTGTATAGGTACTGTTACAACGCGTCTGATTGTCAGTAAACAATATGACATTAAAGATAGAATGAATATCCTGACAATACTGGCCTCTGCGGTTGCCATCATGCCATGTATTGCGCCTCTCATCGGTGGGGCGCTCTTGCCCGTTATAGGATGGAGGGGCATCTTTTTTGTTATTACGTTGATTTCCGCCTTAACATTAGTCTTTTTTCTGCTCGCCAGTCGCTCTGCAAAGTCATATCAGCCGCAAAACACACCATTTCAAAACATCGCAGTTATCTATCTTAGTAATGTGACGATGCAGCGCTTCATGTTTATGAGACAGCTTTAAGCCTCGTTTGGAAGGCTTATTTACCTTCCTGTCTGTTTCATCGGGGCCGCTACAAGTACAACTTGGAATGAGCCCCCTGACCTATGGTGTTGTACTTGGATGTTCCGTTGGCGGTTATGTTTTGGGTGGTTTTACAACGCTAAAAATCGTTAAAATGGGACATTGACCACATTATGGATGTCGCATCGCTGACCTGGTTTTCAGGTGGGGTGTTGATTATCTTTCTCGCAGTGGGAATGACTATCCCAGAAACATAAGCCGGTTTTCTTAAATATGTAACAAAAAATACGGGATTAGTGTCAAGCCTGTTCTTTTTCCTGTAGGTGATATCAGGTGCGCTTTATTCAGCATTTGCAAATGTTTGCCAAATATGACGCTGCAAGCATTAGGTGTTTTTGTTGCTATTCCAGTGCTTTTATTTCCGGTTGTCTTCCGTGCAATTATGCAAATTATAAAAAATTCGAGCATCGTGCCATAATTTAATAGCATCAATGAGCACTATTGGCTCTGCTGTTTTGAGCAAAAGCAGAACTCACAGAAGTGCTTTAGTTAATTGGTGAACGGGCACTTGTTCAACCAGTTAAGAGAAGTGGTTAATAAATATTTAACGGAGCGTGTATTTACTGGGTTTGACAAGTATTGATATAAGTATAGATGGTAATAAAAATATATTTTATATAAAACATAGCGAGAAAAATAAGCTTATTAGAGTTTTTAATAAGCCTGTTTTGGGAGCAGGTATTTTTCTCTGAGCAGATCGCAATATTAATGATGGTTATGTCTTAGCTATATGTTGCGAGCGATGCTTACACGCTGCCAAGTTCAGGTGAACAGGAACTGGAGCGCTTGCTTCAGCAATCAGCAACTCAGTTTTGATTGAACTGACGTAAAAAATAATAAGGCGCTCCGGAAACTGGGCGCCTTTTTTGTTAAAACTACTTCGCCTCAAATGATGAAGGTGCACAATCGCACTATCTAAACCAGAAATTAGTCGTGCAATTGCATACAGATTAAGTAGTTTTTGGTTGAATAACGCTCTCGTTCAGGCGTAATGCATGGTTTCAACGCTGCCGATTTTTTAAGTTTTTACGGCTTCAAGAGCTTTGAGGAATTACCTGCTTGGTAACAATTTTCTTCAAAAATAAAAAAATCTAAAAGATTTTTATCCTAGGTAATAACAATAAAATTGAATTTTAACAATGAGTTATCCTGTTTTTAGATTCTCATGTGCGAAGGCTTGTATTTTGTCGAGAATACTAGAATACTAGTATTCAGAATCGCGGATTTGACGATGGGGAGCGTTAATCCAGTTTAGTCAGTGCCAGTTTGGGAGTGGGGCATGGAACGTAAGCCCTTAAGTATTAGCGGGATTTCAGATCTATCACGCAGCCGGTCGCAGATGCCGCGTACTGCCGATTTGATCTATCGTGAACTTCATCGTGACATCGTCTCAATGAAGCTGCGTCCTAATAGTAAAATTTCTGAAAAAGACCTTTTGGCGCATTTTGGCGTGTCCCGTACACCGCTGCGTCAAGCGATTTTACGCTTAGCAGATGAGGGGCTGATAACGATTTTTCCTCAGGCCGGAACCTTTGTTGCGCCAATACCGATCAAGCTTCTGCTGGAATCTATCCTCATTCGCAAAGCGCTTGAAGCAATAATTGCAGAGACTGTAGCCAAGGTAGCAAGTGCTCAGGATATTGCTGCGATTGACCAGAATTTGGTTGAGCAAGAAGAAGCTTTGCAGTCCGGTGATCTGGTTGAGTTTCATCGTATTGATAGCGAGTTTCATCGTCTTGTTGGGCGTATCTCAGGTTTGATGACCGTGATGAGCACGATTGAGCATGTGCGCGCACAAATTGATCGCTTCCGTTTGCTGACACTACCTCAACATGGGCGTTTAGCGCGTGTGGTGGCTGAGCATTGTGCTGTTCGTGATGCTTTGGCGGCCGGAGATGGAGCAGCTGCGGCTGCCGCCATGGCTCTGCATATCGGGCAGATGTACGACGAAGTTGAAGCGTTAAAAACGCTTGATCAGGATTATTTCCACGATGACCGTGATAAAGGGGAATAGATATGACTGTCGCCGTTGATATTCGACATAATGTTCATCCGGAGATGGCCCGAGGGCTTGATACGGAAGGATTGCGTCAGCATTTTTTGATTGATGCATTATTTGTGCCCGATCAGGTGCGCATGACCTATTCCCATATTGATCGGTTGGTTGTTGCAGGTGTTATGCCATCCAAGGAAGCGGTTGCCTTGCCGACACCAAAAGCGATTGGCCAAGAGCATTTTTTTGATGCCCGCGAAGGCGGAATTATTAATGTTGGCGGTGCAGGACAGGTCATTGTTGATGGAGTTGCGTATTCGCTGAGCGGTGAAATAGCGCTTTATATTGGCCGTGGCGCCAACGAGGTTCATTGTACCAGTGACGACGCAGCAAATCCGGCAAAATTTTATATGGTTTCGGCGCCTGCACATAAATACCTGCCAACGAAATTGGTTGATGCATCGCGCGCGAATAAGTTGGAGCTGGGTGATCAGGTCACGGCCAACCAGCGCACTATCTATCAGTTTTTGCATCCAGACGTGATTGAAACATGTCAGCTGACGATGGGTATGACGCGCTTGGCAGCAGGGAGTGTCTGGAACACAATGCCAGCCCATACACATGATCGCCGCTCTGAGGTTTATCTGTATTTCGGCCTGCATGAAGATCAGCGTGTGTTTCATTTTATGGGTGAGCCAGAGCAGACACGTCATATCCTTGTCGGGAATGATGAAGCAGTACTTTCGCCATCATGGTCGATCCAATCGGGAGCGGGAACGTCTGCCTACACATTTATCTGGGCAATGGCAGGCGACAACAAAAATTTCACAGATATGGATCATTTGAAAATCGGGGAATTGAGATGACGGCTGCTTCTCTTTTTGGACTTGAAGGGCGAGTTGCATTGGTGACCGGTGCCAATACCGGCATTGGTCAGGGCATTGCTGTTGCTTTGGCTGCGGCAGGTGCAGACATTGTGTTGGTTGGTCGCTCTGCGATGGATGAAACACAAGCGCAACTGGCGCCCTATGGCAGAAATGTCCATGAAATTCGGGCCGATCTTTCCACCAATGAGCCATTGGCTGGTTTGGTCGATGAGACCGTAAGCAAGATGGGCGGCCTCGATATTCTCGTCAATAATGCCGGTATTATACGGCGTGCTGACGCGGTTGACTATACTGAAGCAGACTGG
>JAEWHQ010000070.1 GCA_023387715.1 Pseudomonadota bacterium
CCGGAAGATGCTGCATGGGAGCAAGTGAGTGAACGTCAAAAAGGCGAACAAGCCACCAATCGCGACATTTGCGAAGCAGTGATGTTTGCTGTCACCCGCCCGCGCCACATCACTTTGTCTTCGATTATCGTGGATAGTGATAGCGGAGGGCTATTCGGCTAGAACCGGAATAAATCATAAAAATCAAAGCATAAGAGCGGTTTTCGATGAAAGTGATTCATGAAAACCGCTCTTTTCATTTTAGAGCACCATTGTCAGCTGCACAAATGGCAATCCATCATCGTCCGTTTCATCACGCTGAATGATTTCAAAACCATATTTCTGATAAAATTTCACGGCCTGCTGATTGCGTTCATAGACCTGCAATTCCAGATGTTTTTTCAAATCATGCGCATGTTGCAATAGTTTGAGACCAAAGCCCTGCCCTTGAAAATCCGGATCAACAAAAAGGCCACCAATAAAATTATCGATGAAACCAGCGAAGCCAACCACCTGATCATCACTGACAAGCACCCAGTTTTCCGCTTGCAAAAGATAGACATCCTTCATCAGCTGATGCTGATCTTCCAGCAATTCATACCCAAGAAAACCATGGACGATTTTAGAGGCGCGCAACCAAATATCGGCTGAACGCTCGACATCCCCTGCAACCATCGGGCGGATAAAACTTGTTCTTTCTTTCATGAAAGCACCTGAAGAGTTAATTATATGCGAAACTCATTACCCAAAATTCGGGCAATACTTATTGTGATCTTGAGCCCATGGCCAAAATCGAAAATCCGACAATAAGAACGCTGCGCATAAATCTCCTTCAGTTGAAGACAGCCGGTATCGGCTGTCTTTTAAGATAAGAAGCGAAATCGCTGTTTAAGTCAACGAAATGCTCATCTTATTTCTTGGTCAGCAGAGCAACCGTTTCTACATGGGATGACCACAGGAACTGGTCAACCGGCACGATCTTGTCGATCTTATAACCGCCCTTAACCAGAATGGATAAATCCCGCGCCAATGTCACCGGATTGCACGAAACCGCTGCAACTTTCGTGACTTTTGACTTTGCCAGTTCGCGTGCCTGCTCTTCAGCGCCAGCGCGTGGCGGATCAAACACAACGCCCTGAAAAGGCGCTAATTCGCGCACCAGAAGCGGACGGCGGAACAGATCGCGACGCTCAACTGTCACCGGTTTCAAGCCCTGCACATGCCGAATGCCGCGATCAAGTGCTGCCAAAGCAGGCGCATCATTTTCAATGCAATGAACGGCATTTTTCTCAGCAATACGCAGGCCAAATGTACCAACACCGCAGAAAAGATCGGCGGTCTTTTTAGACTTGCCCATATGTTTGGTGACAAGTTCCACCATAGTTTCTTCAGCCGCTTCCGTTGCCTGCAAGAAACTGCCGGACGGAATATTAACCGGTACTTTGCCAAAATGGATAAGCGGCTTTTTCGGCTCGACAATAATTTCACCGTCAGAGGCAAGACGTGCGAATTTATGCGCCACCACATATTCGGTCAAAGCAAGCCGTGTTTTATCATCCGGCGAACCGCAGCCTTGTGCGGCAATATCAAGGCCGGAGGCTGTGACGGTTACTGCCAGTTTGAAAGGTTTGGAACCGGGCGCAATGACAGAGGCAAGGCCGCGCAAATCTTCCAGACGTTCGGTGATTTCAGGGACGGCCACCACGCATTCTGAAATATTGATAATCTCGTGGCTCAAATGGCGATTGAAGCCCAGCAGCATTGCACCTTCGGTTTTGCGCGCAGCAAAAACCACACGACGGCGGCTATAAGGAGCGCAAGCCACCAATGGCTCCGGCTCCACATCAATGCCATAGCCTTTAAGCGCAGCGACAACGAGCCCGCGCTTCCACGCCTGATAAGGTTCCGCCTGCCAGTGCTGCAAAGAACAACCGCCGCAATCTTCAAAATGCTGACACTCTGCGGTCTGGCGCTCCGGCGAAGGCTCAAGCATGGCGATCACTGTGCCGCGATTTTTATCGCGCGCAATATTGGCCACTTCGCCTGCCAGTGTAAAAGGCACAAAAACCTGACCATCGGCGGTCATGGCAACCCCGTCACCACCTGCGCCTACAGAGCTGATTGTTACACGCGTGCTCATTGGTCTTTCATTCCTGCCAGTAAATATTCCAGATTGCCGTCTCCGCCCTCAATCGGGGAAACGCATATTCCTAGTGCCCGCCATCCGGCTTGGACATTCAGCCACTCACGCAACTGTTCTGCGATGAGAGGCCCTTGTGTTGGATCACGCAACAAACCACCTTTGCCGATGGCTTCGCGCCCTGCTTCAAATTGCGGCTTCACCAGTAACACGCAAATGGCATTGGGAACCGCCAATTGCAATGCTTGCGGCAGAGCCAGTTTCAACGAAATGAAACTGACATCAGACACCACACAATCAATCGCATGGCCATCCAGATGGCTGAAATCCAAATGCCGGGCATTCAAGCCCTCATGATTGGTCACATTTTTATGGCGCGCCAAGCTTTCATGCAACTGATCATGACCGACATCAACCGCCACCACATGAGCAGCACCGCGCTCCAGCAAAACTTGTGTAAAACCGCCAGTAGAAGCGCCGATATCAAGTGCAAAGCGACCCTTCACGTCCAGTTTAAAATGATCAAGCCCAGCAATGAGTTTGAGCGCTGCCCTTGAGACATAGCTGCTTGCCGGATCATCAACGCTGAGATGCGCATTGCGTGCCACCAGCGCACCCGGTTTGGCAACCACCTGCCCGTCGACCTGCACAGTTGAACGCGCGACAGCAACCCGCGCACGCGAACGCGTGGCAAAAAGCTTTCGCTCGACCAAGAGCTGGTCGAGACGCAATCGTGCCGACGGATCAGTTATATCATTCATCGCGCCTTCATGACGCAGCCACATCTTTTAAGCAAGTGGCCAATCGTCACAAAGGCAAAAGGTCAGGCGCGAAAGGGTGCGGCAATTTCCTCACGGCCAAGTGCCGCAAAAGCTGCATGCACAATCCCTGTACGGTCAAGACCGGCATTGGCATACATGACCTCCGGCTTGGCGTGATCCTGATACACATCCGGCAATGTTAGTGTGCGCACCCGCAAACCACCATCAAGTAAAGCTTCACGCGCCAGAAAATGCAGAACATGCGAACCGAAGCCGCCAACCGCACCTTCTTCAATGGTGATCAGCACTTCATGGTCGCGCGCCAAGCGGCGGATAAGATACTGATCCAGCGGCTTGGCAAAACGCGCATCCGCAACAGTGGTCGAAAGCCCTGCAGCATCCAGCACATCGGCAGCACCCAAACATTCCTGCAAGCGGGTGCCGAATGAAAGAAGCGCTATCTTAGTGCCTTCACGCACAATGCGACCCTTACCGATTTCCAATACTGAACCGCGCTCAGGCAGTTCAACACCAACACCATCACCACGCGGATAACGGAATGAAATCGGGCCTTCCTCATATTCAGCGGCGGTGCGCACCATATGGCGCAGCTCTGCTTCGTCAGAAGCGGCCATCACCACAAAGCCCGGCAAGGCAGCCAAAAAGCCTGTATCAAACGAACCCGCATGGGTGGCACCATCAGCACCAACCAGACCCGCACGGTCAATCGGGAAACGAACCGGCAGATTTTGCAAGGAAACATCATGCACGACCTGATCGTAACCGCGCTGCAAAAATGTCGAGTAAATCGCGGCAAATGGCTTAAAACCTTCACTCGCCAGACCAGCGGCAAAGGTAACTGCATGTTGCTCAGCAATACCGACATCAAAAGTCCGACTCGGGAAAGCCTCACCGAAAAGGTCAATACCCGTACCGCCCGGCATCGCCGCAGTGATAGCCACGATTTTATCATCGTGACGTGCTTCTTCGATCAGGCTGGTGCCGAAAATTTTGGTATAGCTTGGCGCATTTGCCGGTGGCTTGGCCTGCGCTCCTGTAATCACATCAAACTTGTTCACGCCGTGATATTTGTCTGCAGCCGCTTCTGCCGGCGCATAACCTTTGCCCTTTTGGGTCACAACATGAATAAGGATCGGGCCGTTTTGCATGTCACGGACATTTTTCAAAACGGGAAGCAAATGGTCGAGATTATGACCATCAATCGGGCCGACATAATAAAAGCCGAGCTCTTCAAACAGCGATCCGCCGGTTAAAAAGGCACGCGCATATTCTTCGGATTTGCGTGCTTTATCCTGCAAGAATTTCGGCAGTTTTTTAGCCAGCTGCTTGGCGTTTTCGCGCAATGAACGATAAGTGCGGCCAGATACGAGACGTGCCAGATAAGCGCTCATCGCACCGGTTGGCGGGGCAATCGACATATCATTATCATTGAGAATAACGATCAGACGGGCATCCAGCGCTCCGGCATTATTCATGGCTTCATAAGCCATACCAGCCGACATCGAACCATCGCCGATCACCGCAATCACATTGCGTGCGTCGCCTGAAAGCTCGCTGGCAACAGCCATGCCGAGACCGGCAGAAATAGAAGTGGATGAATGTGCCGCGCCAAACGGATCATATTCACTTTCCGAACGCTTGGTAAAACCGGAAAGCCCGTTTTCCTGACGAAGTGTGCGGATGCGATCACGGCGACCTGTCAGAATTTTATGCGGATAGGTCTGGTG
>JAEWHQ010000095.1 GCA_023387715.1 Pseudomonadota bacterium
CTCATCCACCAATGAAGGTGCAAGATTATGCGCATAGACAAATGAGGATGTCGGAAAGAGATCGCTTTGATAAATAAGGCGTACGGCATCGCGTTTAACAAGGCCGCGCTCCATCATGCGTTCCAGCACATCAGAGGCAACCGCCGCCATGTCATAATCACCGGCCACAACACCTAAGATTGATTTATCATGACCGCCCGACATGATCGGCGCATAATCCTGCACCGGTGTCAGACCCTGTTTTGGAAATAATGCGCGGGGCGCAACATTACCGGAATTGGAGAAAAGCGAGGCATGCGCAATGCGCTTGCCTTTCAGGTCGCTTAAGTTTTGAAAAGGTGAATCGGCGCGTACAACCGCCACCAGACGATAGCCCCGCATCTGATTGCCGGAGCCTTTGGCTGCAAATGGCACAGCACCCGCACGGTTAACCGCCTCAATGGTTGGCCCCGTTGAAAAACCGGCAAAATGCAACCGGCCGGAGCGCATAGCTTCCACTTCATCAGCACTTGACTGGATCGGGTAATAGACAATCTGTCTGCCTAAACAAGCTTCCAGATGTTGCGTAAAAGGCTTGAACAAACGGGCATATACAGCCGGATCTTCAATCGGCGAATAAGCCCAGACAAGGGTTTGCGGATCGCGCCATTGGGACGGATCTTTCGGCGCATCCGCTACGAGGTCGTTGTTCTCATCGCAATAACGCTCATCAAGCGCACCGCGATTGGCGCAAGCGCTCTCAGCCGCAGAAGCAACGCTTAACTGCAGTCCGATAATCGCTCCGGATATAGCAATACCAACAAGGTATGCCATTTTGCGCCAGAACATTTCTTCCTCCCAAACCCGTTTCTATGTTACAGTTTGATATTGGTATCTAAAAACAATACCAATTCTTCCTGTCAGAATCCTGTCATTACGGAAACTTTACACCTCTCATGCGTATCCTTCTCATCGAAGACACCATCGATATTGCCTTTGCCATTGCCTCAAAGCTTGAAAAAGAAGGCTATCATGTCACCACTGTTTATGATGGTGCAGAGGGTGAAGAACTGGCGGTAAACGGCTCTTTTGACTTGGTTGTGCTGGATATTAACCTGCCCGGTCGTGATGGTTTTGAAATTTTGCGCAGCATGCGCGAACATTCTTTATCATCACCGGTTTTAGTCATCACGGCACGCAATCAAATTGCCGATAAAATCGACCTGCTTGAGCTTGGCGCCGACGATTATTTGGTCAAACCGTTTGATTTACGTGAACTGGTTGCGCGAATCCGTGCGGTTGCCAGACGTCATATGGGGGTTGCCCAACCGCTTATCCGCCTTGGTGATCTGACTATCAATTTGAGCCAGCGCTCGGTGATGCAGGGTGAGGAACCACTGGATTTCGGCAAGCGTGAATTTGACGTTTTAGAAATGCTGGTAACCCGTTTTAATGTCACCGTGCCCAAAGATATGCTGGTGCTTAAGCTTTTTGGCCATGAAGATACCGGCACGCCAAATGCCATTGAATTGCTGATATCCCGCGTGCGCAAGAAACTTGAAAACAGCAGTTTGGAAATTGTAACGCAGCGCAGTGTTGGCTATTTATTGCGCCTTAAAGCCAACTGACGCCCAGCAGAGCCTATGTCACAAGCAACCGCCAAGCCCGTTCTGAATAAAGAATATTCCATCCAGCGCCGCATCATGATCGGCGGCGGGCTGACACTGCTTGCAGTTACGATTGTGTTGTTTTTTCTTGGCCGCCTTTATGCGCAACGTGCTGCGGATGAAGCTTTTGACCGTGTCTTGGGCGCTGCCGCACTTTCAATTGCCGACACAATCACTCTGCAAGACGGGACGCTGAGTGTTGACCTCCCCCATTCAGCCTTTGCCATTTTAGGTACGTCACGCCTGAACCGTATTTTTTACCGGGTGGTGACACGAGATGGTAATTTGCTCACCGGCTCGCCTATTTTGGGGCTGGAGCTTGCCCATGGCACCAATAATCATTTGCGCCTCAGCGATAGTGTCTATCGTGGTGAAAAAATTCGTATTGCCGCTGTTGCTCGCTATCATAGTGATGCACAAGGCGGTGGCTGGGTGGATGTGCTGGTGGGCGAAACCCGTGAAGCGCGCGACCAGCTTACTCTACAATTAAGCCTGAATACAATTTTGCCCGTGTTAGGAGTCGCCCTGCTGGCGATAGCACTTATCTGGTTTGCAATCCGCTTGGCTTTCCGCCCGTTGCAAATTGTCGAGACGAATTTACGCCAACGTTCATCAGCCGATCTTAATCCGGTTTCGGGTGCTATTCCAAAAGAAGTGAGTGCACTCGTTTCCGCATTGAATGATTTTATGGCGCGCCTCAATAGTTTGCTGGACGGCCTCAAACTGGTGACGGCTGATGCCGCGCATCAAATGCGCACACCTTTAACGGCGCTGCGCGCTTTAACCGAACTGTCACTGGAAGAAACTGACGCTAAAAAGCGGCATGAAATTCTCACCCGTATTCATGCCAATTCAATCAGTGCCAGCCTGCTTGCCAACCAGCTTTTATCCGAAGCCACCACGTTGCACAGCATCCAGTCACGCAAGCTCGAACTGATCGATCTCCTGCAAGTGGTGCAAGAAGCAATCCGCCGCTTACGTGCTGAAGGTAATTATCAAGATTTACAAAAAACCATCAAACTGGATGCTACTCAAAAAGCTTTTTATCTTTATGGCGAGCCGGTAAGTTTGCGCGAAATGATCCGCAATATCATTGAAAATGCATTGATCCATGCCCCCGGCCCTATTGATATCAGCCTGAGCGAGAACGACAACCTCATCGCACTTGGCGTGCATGACAGAGGTGCTGGCTTTACTGCTGCCATGAAGGAACGTGCTTTTGAGCGTTTTGTCCGCGCGGATCAAACCAAACCCGGTTCCGGTCTCGGCCTTTCCATTGCTAAAATGGTGGCTGAAGCCGTCGGCGGCCATATTGAACTGCAAGACCGCGAAGGCGGCGGCACGAGTATTATTGTGGCATTACCTGCCGCCCATCCGGAGGATGCGCAATGAAGCACTTTTTCTTGCATATCCTTCTCACTTTCTGTTTGATCAATATAGCAGTTGCGCAAAATAGCGCTGGCTCACAGCCGCAGTTTCTCATTGTCGGCGATATTGCGCCTGAAACAATTGCACCGGTGATTGAAGGACTGGATCAGCATTTAGCCAATGCAACAATCAAATATAAGCAAGTCAGCCCCGGTGAATGGACATCCAGATTGCTGGCCGGAGCAGAAGAAGCCAATAGTGCCGACCTCATCATCCTCTCTACGCCAGACCTTGCCGTTCTCATCGCCAATGAAGGTGCAGCGCAACAGCATAGCGCAATCACGCGCAATGCGGCGCTGCCTTCGCAAGCCCATTGGCGCAATGAATTGTTCAGTATCGGCTTTGACCCTGCCGTCACGATTGTCAGACGCAGTGTTTTGGACAATGAACTGCCAACAACACGCATCGAATTAGCGCGTTTGATGGAGCAAAATCCGCAGCGCTTTCAGCGTCGCGTTGGCCTCGTCAATATTGGTATTGATAATGGCAGTTATACGCTGGCAGCGCAGGATTCCATTCGCTCGCCGCTTTTCTGGCGTATCGTGCGGGCTTTTGGTGCCTCGCAAGCACGCATCTACGATGACAATGAAGAACTATTGCAGGCTTTATCCGATGGGCGGATTGATCTGGCCTATAATGTGCCGCTTTCTTACATCACCAAATGGCAGCATAATGCAGAAGAACTCACCGTTATTCTACCGCGTGATTATGTTGTTGCTTTGCCTTGGACAGCGCTCATTCCGCTTAAAAGCAAACAAGCCGCAGAAGCTGAACAGGCGATCACATTTTTATTGTCACCTGGCGGACAGGTTATCTTGCAGCAAACAGGGCTGGTATCAGCCACCAGCCCGTCAAACCTTGCATCATTACAGCCGGTTGAATTGGGACCTGAATTGCTGGTCTATTTAGACGGGCTGAAACGTAGTCGTTTTCTTGATACTTGGTTCCAGCTGGTTGTGCATGAATGAATTGCGGGAAGCAAAAGCCTCCCGCAATTCATATCATATCAGAGTTTTAAAACTCTTTGCGCAATGCTCTGTCGAGCGAGAGCTTGCCACCGCCAAAAGCTGCAATAATGGCGGCACCGGCTGTCCAGAAAATCGAGTTAAACTCAGCTTTCATCTGAACCTGCTCCAAAAATGCCGCACCACCATCTTTCAAAAGACGTGCCTGCCCTTCAGCCGTCAGATATTCCAGATTGTCTTTTAAGAAAGCAATCCCTTCCGGCGTCAGAAAAGCGTCGCCATAAGGGCGGGTAACATGGAAGTAAATGGTCATCGCCAGCATCACTGCATTAGCGAGCGCAACCGGACGGGTTAAAAAGCCAATGACGATCAGGAAACCGCCGACAAATTGCATGACTGCCAGCAATGGCGAAAAGAACCAGCCCGGATAAAGGCCAAAGCCTT
>JAEWHQ010000367.1 GCA_023387715.1 Pseudomonadota bacterium
AATCAGCTCTTACC
This sequence comes from Pseudomonadota bacterium, assembly GCA_023387715.1. Taxonomy (GTDB): domain Bacteria; phylum Pseudomonadota; class Alphaproteobacteria; order Rhizobiales; family Rhizobiaceae; genus Paenochrobactrum; species Paenochrobactrum glaciei. Next base: position 15 of record JAEWHQ010000367.1, read on the forward strand.
GCGGCACTTCCAGTTCCAGTCACGCTCAGGGCCGATATCAATATGAACAGACTTGGTGTGGCAGTAAGTGCCAACACCGCCGCGGGACGGCATGGCGCGCGCTACGCGTGCGATTTCCCACTTGGAAACACCTTCAATCTGAATGTCGGCAGCTGCGCAGGTCATGTGCAGTGATTTACGTGCACCTTTGACCTTCACATTGTAAGATGGGCTGCGATAGCCGGACGTCACAATGACAGGTTTTCTGAAATGACCTTCCAGTTTGCGCAGGACTTTAACCAATTCCGGTTTGAGGCAGGCAACATCAACAGATTCACGCTGCACTTTTAGGCCGTTTGGTGCAAGACGTGCCAATCCCGGCGCCGAAGCAAGTAATAAATGTGGAGCCTCATCTGCTTCATCCGCATCAATGTCACTATCGTCATAAACGGCATTGCGATGTTTGATTTCCAGGCCGCCATAAGCACGCACACCCGGCAGCGCAAAATTATGTGTCTGTGCTGATGGTTGTTTTTTTAATTCCAGCGATGGTTTGCTCAAGGTCGATGCGAGCACCACCGGCTTTTCAGTAGCAGCTGGAGTTAATGTTTCTGCGGTCTGTGCTTTTGGCGCTTCTGCTGGTTTAGCAGGGGCTGCTTCTGCACTTGTTTCAGGCTTTACGGCAGTGAAAGCTTCGGAAGATTTCGGTGTTGCGAAAAGGGCTGCAACCAATGTGGATTTTTGCGCCGGTGTCGTGGCTTCCGCTACACTGACGGTTTCAGTTTTTGTTTCTGGCTTGGCTTCCGGTGTTTCTGCTTTGGCAGTTTGTACTGGTTTAGCAGTATTTTCTTCGGCAATCTTTTCATCAGCAGCTGTTTGTAGTGCTTCTGCGACAAGTGAACCGTCAGCATTTGAAGATAGCTGAAGGGCAGATGAGCCGGAGCTGGTGGCCGTGCAGGCGCTTAATGTAAAAGCAGCCAGTAATCCAAACAGGGAAATACGGGCGCAGGTAGACGAATTCAGAAGAAACTTTTGCGTCTGTTTCTGGTTTGCAATCAAGTTTAGGCTCCAGATTGTCACCGGAGCATAACGCAGTCGCAGCCGGTTCATTTAGAAAACATCGAATATGCTTTCAGGTATTTCAGTTTAAACACGTAAATTCAGCCGAAAAATCAGGCGTTTAAACCTGATGATTATGGGCTGATTGATGCTTATGCTTAACAAAGTTTTAAGGTTAAACAGTATCGAATGCAATCTTTTGCCAGTAACAGCCTGTAAAAATCATGTAACATTGCGTGAGTTTTTTGGTTTTTTATTGTGTTTTATTCAAATAATTCAGGCTTCTGCTTGATTGTCTGTGAGATGCAAAATTTTAAGACCAGCAGGTAAAATTGCACTGATTTTGAACGATCCGGCTGAATTGGGAGCCGTTTGCGAACTATTATTATAAAGAAAGGCAAAACATGCCCGAAAAGCGCAACTCTGATATTGACAAAAACGGGCATACTAACCAGACATAGCAGTGCTGTTTATTGTGGTTTGTTGCAAGGACAGCTCCGCTTGCGCCAATACGTGCATAAGCGGGTTCATGAAAATTTGGATCAGGCAATATGACTGTGCACTTTCGGCAACCTTCCCGTTTCACCCTTGGCCTTGCGGCAGTGGCAATGATGGCCGCGCTCGCGGGTTGCGCGGGCGGAGCGGAATTTCAGGGTGTGCCGCAAGAAGGTGCGCGTCGCACTGGTGCCTATCCGAATTTCGGGCATATGCCTCAGGCGGCAACCAGCCAGATCACTGCGCAGGAAAAAGACGATGCAACCACCGCACTGGATGCGGAGCGTAAGCGTCTGAAGTCTGTTAAGGGTGAAAAGCCATTGACCGCCGCACAGCTGGCCGAGCTTCGCAGACAAGCTCAGGCCGAGGCCAATGCCACCTTGCAGGCGATTGAAAACAGCAATTGACCAACGCCTTCACTTAAAAAACTGACGCTATCATTGTATCGCCGCTGGCTTTTTTGAGCTGAAGTTTCATAGCAACCTTTTTCGGAACAGGATCATGTCGGAAGAATTTCATAAAGTCCGTCGTTTGCCGCCTTATGTCTTTGAACAAGTTAATCGTCTTAAGGCGGCGGCGCGAGCGGGCGGCGCCGACATAGTGGATTTGGGCATGGGCAATCCTGATCTGCCAACTCCGCAAAATATCGTTGATAAACTATGTGAAGCGGTTCAGGACCCGCGCGCGCACCGTTATTCTTCATCGAAGGGTATTCCGGGTTTGCGCAAGGCGCAGGCAAATTATTACGAGCGCCGTTTTGGTGTGAAGCTTAATCCGGATACACAGGTTATTGCGACGCTGGGTTCCAAGGAAGGTTTTGCCAATATGGCGCAGGCCATCACCGCACCAGGTGATGTGGTTTTGTGTCCGGATCCAACCTATCCGATCCATTCCTTTGGCTTTATCATGTCTGGCGGTGTGATCCGCTCAGTACAGGCAAAACCGGATGATAATTTCATTCCGTCGCTGGAGCGCGGTATCAAACATTCGATCCCGAAGCCGATTGCTTTGATCCTCAACTTCCCGTCCAACCCGACCGCCTATGTGGCGACATTGGACTTCTATAAGGAAGTGGTGGACTTTGCCCGCAAGCATGAAATCATCATTTTGTCGGACTTGGCTTATTCGGAAATCTACTTTGACGGTACGCCGCCGCCATCCGTGCTGCAGGTGCCTGGTGCAATGGATGTTGCGGTTGAATTTACCTCAATGTCCAAGACTTTCTCGATGCCGGGCTGGCGTATGGGCTTTGCCGTTGGTAATGAGCGTTTGATTGCAGCGCTGACACGCGTTAAATCCTATCTGGATTATGGTGCATTTACCCCAATTCAGGTGGCAGCAACCGCTGCATTGAACGGTGACGGCTCCGATATTGAATATGTGCGCAATGTCTATCACCAGCGCCGTGATGTGCTGGTTGACAGTTTTGCACGCGCCGGATGGGATGTGCCGCCGCCAGCAGCAACAATGTTTGCGTGGGTGCCAATTCCGGAGAAATTCAAGGCAATGGGTTCGCTGGAATTTTCCAAACTGCTCATTGAAAAGGCTGATGTGGCCGTTGCACCGGGCTTGGGCTTTGGCGAACATGGCGACGATCATGTGCGTATTGCGCTGGTGGAAAACGAACATCGTATTCGTCAGGCAGCACGCAACATCAAGCGCTTTTTAAGCTCTTATGATGATGGCGCTGCCTGATTAAGCGAGCTTTAAAATCTGTGCCGCCGAAAAATTTGGCGGCACATCCAAATTGAAAACAACTTCTGTGAAAGACTTTTGAGGAAAAGACGATGAGTGAAGCATTACGGATCGGCGTGGCCGGATTAGGCACCGTTGGCGGCTCAGTACTACGTATTTTACGTGAAAAAGCCCAAATGCTCACTCGTCAGTGCGGAAGAGAAATGATCGTGACCGCGGTCAGTGCGCGTGATCGTTCGCGCGACCGTGGTATCGATCTGACAAATATTGCATGGTTTGATGATCCGGTGGAACTGGCTAAATCCGACAAGATCGACGTATTCGTTGAGCTGATCGGTGGCGATGAAGGTCCTGCCAAAGCATCTGTTGAAGCAGCACTCAATGCTGGTCGTCATGTGGTGACAGCTAATAAAGCGCTGCTTGCCAAACATGGTGTGGCTTTGGCAGAAATTGCCGAAGAAAAAGGTATTCTGCTTAACTTTGAAGCAGCGGTTGCCGGTGGCATTCCTGTCATTAAAGCCATGCGTGAATCCTTGACCGGCAATACCGTTTCACGCGTTTATGGTATCATGAACGGCACATGCAATTACATCCTCACCCGCATGTGGGAAGAGGGGATTTCATTTGAAGACTGCCTGGCCGATGCGCAGCGTTTGGGTTATGCCGAAGCTGATCCGACTTTTGATATTGAAGGTAATGATACGGCGCATAAGCTTGCATTGCTGACGAGCCTTGCATTCGGCAATCAGATTGCTGCCGATGATATTTATATGGAAGGTATCAGCAATATTTCACTTGCTGATATTCGTGCCGCCGATGAACTGGGCTATCGCATTAAATTGCTGGGTGTGGCGCTTCAAACTCCAACCGGTATCGAACAGCGCGTGCAACCGACCATGGTGCCGACTTCATCTGTGATTGCGCAGGTGCATGGCGTGACCAATGCGGTGGCGATTGAAACTGATTTGCTGGGTGAATTGCTGTTGTCGGGGCCGGGTGCCGGTGGTAATGCAACCGCATCGGCAGTGCTTGGGGATCTGGCTGATATTGCCAAGAGCCGTCCGGGCTTTCAGCATGGCCCTGTATTCGGCACACCGGCAAAAGCTTTGGCGCCTTATAAACGTGCAGAAGTACGTAAACATGACGGCGGCTATTTCATTCGCCTGACCGTGCATGATCGTCTTGGCGCATTTGCAGCAATTGCCAAGCGCATGACTGAAAATGAAATTTCGCTTGAATCGATTGTGCAGCGTCCGCCGATGGATCACCATGCTGAAGGCATTAAAACCATTATTCTGGTGACGCATGAAACAACCGAATCGGCGGTAAAATCAGCGCTTCAGGCTATTTTGGAAGATGATCATCTGGTGGATAAGCCGCAGATGATCCGTATTGAGCGCGCCGGTTAAGGCGCGTTTCACGTAAATGGGCAGGACTGAAACGAAGTGTGTAGTCGCTTAAATCGATTAAGGTTTTGACAGTCCTTGTTTTAAGCTTGCCTGCCCCTTGCTAGTGATAAGAGACTTTGACAAAAGAACCGGACGGCGCTTAACTCAATTTGTGAGTAACGCTGTTTAACGGCATGCGTTTTGTTTAAAGGCAGCCACTTTTCATGTGCGATTTCGTTTGAAACTTAAACCATCGCAGTAACCGATTAAAAATTCAGGACTTTGTTCAAATGGCTAAAACCGCAGAGCAGCAACCACACGGACTTGATCGTATTTTAACGCTCGAACTGGTGCGTGTAACCGAGCGCGCGGCCGTTGCGGCAGCCAGATTACGCGGTCGCGGTGATGAAATGGCAGCCGATCAGGCCGCTGTTGATGCGATGCGTCAGGAACTCAACAATCTGCCGATCAATGGTACCGTTGTGATTGGTGAAGGCGAACGCGATGAAGCACCGATGCTCTATATCGGTGAAGAAGTTGGCACCCGTCAGGGAACCGATGTCGATATCGCACTTGATCCATTAGAAGGCACAACGCTTTGCGCAAAAAACCTTCCTAACTCACTGGCTGTTGTAGCGATTGCTGAAAAAGGCAATCTGCTCAATGCACCAGACGTTTATATGGAAAAGATTGCTGTCGGCCCTGGTTATCCGGAAGGCGTTGTCCATCTTGATGCAACACCAACCGAAAACATTCTGTCGCTGGCAAAAGCTAAAGGCGTTGCACCAAGTGCAATCACTGCCTGCATCATGGATCGCCCGCGTCATGCCCGTCTGATTGAAGAAGTACGCGCAACCGGCGCTGCGATTTATCTGATCGGTGATGGTGACGTTGCTGGTGTGATGCACACAACCAACCCTGAAGAAACCGGCATTGATATTTATATCGGTATCGGTGGCGCGCCGGAAGGCGTTTTGGCTGCGGCAGCTCTGCGTTGTATTGGTGGTCAGATGCAGGGTCGCTTGCAGCTCAACACCGAAGAAAAAATTGCTCGCGCTGCGAAAATGGGCATTTCTGACCCGAACAAAATCTACTCCATGAACGAAATGGCAAAAGGTGATGTGCTGTTTGCTGCGACCGGTGTAACTGACGGCAACATGCTGTCGGGCGTTAAATTTTCGCGTGATTACATCCAGACCCACACAATCGTTATGCGTTCAAGCTCGCAGACCGTGCGTGAAATCAAAGCCCGCCATCAGGATCTGTCAAAGTTCTAATATTGGCTGTCGGCCAAGAATAAATTATCGAATATTTCAACAGGCGGCATTGCAAAAATGCCGCCTTTTGTGTTCATAAAAGACATGATGGATTCAGAGCGTCTTTTTCTTAATGTACGAAAATCAGCCACCGGACAAAAATGGGTGGATCGGTTGGGCTTACGGGAAGCCAATACGGCTTTAGCCATTGCGCAAAATCATGGGATTCATGATCTGGTTGCGCGGGTGCTGGCTGGTCGCGGTGTGTCACTGGATGGTGCTGCCGAATTTATTGACCCGACAATTCGCAATCTGATGCCTGATCCTTTGACGCTGACCGATATGGACAAAGCAGCGACGCGCATTGTGCAGGCAATCGAGGTACAAGAAAAAGTCGCGATTTTTGGCGATTATGACGTGGATGGTGCTTGTTCATCGGCGTTAATGGCCAGATTTTTGCAGCACTATAATATTCCCTATCAGATTTATATTCCAGATCGTATTTTTGAAGGCTACGGGCCTAATCCGCAGGCTATGCAGGACCTGGTGGAAAATGGCGCTTCACTGATCGTGACTGTCGATTGCGGCACCAATAGTGCGCCTTCCATTGATGCAGCCAATCAGGCGGGTGCTGATGTTGTGGTGCTTGATCACCATCAGGTCGGCGGTGAATTGCCTGAAAATGCGGTGGCGATCGTTAATCCCAATCGTGAAGATGATATTTCGCTGCAAGGACATCTGTGTGCAGCCGGTGTTGTTTTTCTGACATTGGTGCAGGTGGCAAAACAAATGCGTGCGCGTGGAAGCACGGCACCGGATTTATTGTCGCTGCTTGATCTGGTGGCTCTGGCAACGGTTTGCGATGTGGTGCCGCTCAAAGGTGTCAATCGCGCTTTTGTGGTCAAAGGCCTGTTGGTGGCACATGCGCAAAGCAATATCGGGCTGGCGGCATTGGCGCGTGTTGCCCGTATTGGTGAACCGCTTAATGCATTTCATTTAGGCTTTATGATTGGCCCGCGCATTAATGCCGGTGGCCGTATTGGTGATGCGGGGCTTGGTGCGCGTTTGCTTGCCTTGCATGAACCTGCGGAAGCTGAACAAATTGCACAAGAGCTTGATCGTCTCAATCAAGAGCGCCAAGCGATGGAAGTGCAGATGCTGGCTGAAGCCGAAGCAGAAGCTTTGGTGGAAATTTCCGGCGGTGAGGGCGCATCTGTGATTGTGACCGCCAGTAATGACTGGCATCCGGGCATTGTCGGTTTGCTGGCATCACGCCTGAAAGATAAAGCCCGCCGTCCGGCTTTTGCCATTGCATTCAACCGTAATAATATCGGCACCGGCTCCGGCCGCTCGATCAATGGTGTTGATTTGGGCAAGCTGGTTGCCAAAGCGGTAGAGCTGGGCTTGCTTGTTAAAGGTGGCGGCCATGCGATGGCTGCTGGTATTACCATTGAACGTGACAAGCTTGGCGCTTTCCGTGGTTTCATGGAAGAAGAAGCGGGCGCACGCGTGAGAAATTTACGTGAAAATCAAAGCCTCTCGGTCGATGGTGCATTGGCAGCATCAGGGGCAACGGTTCAGCTTTATCAGGCTTTGCAAAAGGCTGGGCCTTATGGTTCCGGTCATAGTCAGCCGGTTTTGGCTTTGCCGCATCATGTTGTGGCTGATGCACGGCTGGTCGGGCGCGATCATGTTAAAGTGACGCTCAAAGGTGCCGATGGCAAACGGGTAAACGGCATTGCATTTCGTGCAGCTGAAGCACCGCTGGGCAAGTTTTTGCTGAACCGCATCGGGCATCCTGTCCATATTGCCGGTACGCTCAATCTCAATCATTGGAATGGTTCAGTTTCAACGCAAATTCAAATTTTGGACGCTGCTCAGCCTGAATAAATAGCAAAATCATATAAATCCCTGATTTTGTGCGTAATCTTGCATGCTCAGGGATGTAATCATGCATGAGGCATCCTATATGATGCCAAAATATGAAATCTATCGAGGAGATATGTATGTTTCGTGCTGCTTCGCGTTTTACGCAGCTCTTAGCCATTGTGGCAGTTGGACTGGCGGCTTCGCTGGTCATTATTGATACTGCCGATGCACGGCGGATGGGTGGCGGTTTCGGCAGCCGTGGTGCGCGTACGCACCAGGCACCGGCACCAACACGCACAGCACCAAACAATGCTGCTCCAATTGAACGTAGCATGACACCAAATACAGGCAATACGGCACAGCGTCCGGCGGCAGCGCCAGCTGCTGCTAATGCTGCCAAGCCTGGTCTGTTTGGTGGTTTTGGTCGCTCTATGCTTGGTGGTCTGATGATGGGCGGCCTGCTTGGCATGCTGCTTGGCTCAGGTTTTGGCGGCATGGCCGGAATGTTTGGCATGTTGTTGCAGGTCGCAATCATTGCGCTGCTGGCAATGCTGGCAATGCGCTTTTTTGCAAGCCGTCGTCAGACAGCAACCGCCGGTGCCGGTAATGCGCATGCTTATGCTCAGCCGCAAGGTTTTGGTGCCGCAAAATCATCGGTGCCAAACACAGGTGGTTCATTTGGCGGACGTACCCCTTCGGTCAACCCGTTTGAAGCAAAAGCTCATGAAGAACCGGTTGTTGAAGAAAAGCCGTTTTCTGTTGGTCAGGAAGAACTGAACCGTTTTGAAGAAATGCTGACAGAAGTACAGACTGCTTATGGTCAGGAAGATTATGGCGTATTGCGTAAGCTTTCGACACCGGAAGCCATGTCTTATCTGGCTGAAGAACTGGGTGAAATCGCATCTTCCGGCAAGCGCAATTCTGTGACTGATATTAAATTGTTGCAGGGCGACATTTCGGAATCATGGAGCGAGGGTGACAAAGATTATGTCACCGTGGCAATGCGTTATTCCAGCATTGATGTGATGCTCGATCGTGTGAGCGGTGATGTGGTTGAAGGCAACCCTGATGAAGCGACTGAAAGCACCGAGCTTTGGACATTCGTCCGTAAGGATGCTGGCGAGTGGAAGCTTTCCGCAATCCAAAGCGCTAATGATTAAGCTGTTTGCTTAAGGTATAAAAAGAAGCCCGGCCAATGTGCCGGGCTTTTTGTTTGTTGAATCAATTCAGTGTTTTATGATCTACGGCTGATAAGTTGATTCAGGCACGTAAGCGGGTGTTACCAAGTGCCGACATTGGGTGCAGAAGCCCAAGGCTCTTGCGGTGCCAGTGATTCACCGTTTTGGATAAGCTCGATGGAAATGCCATCCGGTGAGCGGATGAAAGCCATATGGCCATCGCGTGGCGGGCGGTTGATGACCACACCTTGATCTGCCAAATTCTGACAGACCTCATAAATATTATCGACGCCATAAGCCAAATGGCCGAAATTGCGTCCGCCGGTATAATTTTCCGGATCCCAGTTATAGGTCAGTTCCAGTGTCGGGGCGCGGTCACCTTTGGCGCGTTCGATGTCACCGTCAGCGGCAAGGAAAATCAAAGTAAAGCGGCCTTTTTCATTTTCAATGCGGCGAACTTCTTTCATGCCGAATTTGTTGATGTAAAAATCCAGCGATTCATCAATGTCGCGGATACGTACCATTGTGTGCAAATAGCGCATTCTCTTTGTCCCTTTTTCAAAAGCCGCAAAATCTGAACATTATCTGATGCTATCACCATATTCAGTATAATTTATCAGCTAAAACACAAATTGATGGCCATATTATGCGACAAGTAAATGAGGAGAACTGTGAAGTATGCAACTTAGCACTTGCGGCCACCCGTTAATGAAGTGTTAATCTACCCATCAGAATCAACTTCTGTTTAGCGCAGCAAGAGAGGAGGAGCACTGGCAATGGCTGACAAATCTATGTCGGATAAGCATATGACGGATAAATGCTCCACTGAAGATATTGGTGAACTGATCGAAGTTTCCGGAACCATCAAATGGTTCGATGTTGCCAAAGGCTACGGTTTTGTGGTGCCGGATGATAATTCTTTTTCAGATATTCTGCTGCATGTGACAATCCTGCGCCGTGATGGTTTTCAGGTTGCATCCGAAGGTGCGCGCGTTGTTTGTGAAGTACGCAACTCTGATCGTGGCTTGCAGTGTTTTAAAGTGTTGTCGATTGATACGACCACGGCTGTGCATCCGGCATCTATGCCGCAACGCACCCATTCCAGTGTTGTGCCGTCCAGCGGGCTTGAGCGTGTGATCGTTAAGTGGTTCAACCGCACCAAGGGTTTTGGCTTCCTGACCCGCGGTGAGGGCACGGAAGATATTTTTATCCATATGGAAACCTTGCGTCGCTTCGGTATGGCTGAACTGCGTCCGGGCCAAGTGGTACTGATCCGTTTTGGTGATGGCGACAAAGGCTTAATGGCTGCGGAAATCCACCCGGATATCGGCACGCAAATGCCGGTTTCGCACTGACTTATCCATCAGGGATATTGCGCTGATTTGCAAAAGTCTGTTGAAGGCGGCTATCATCTTATCTGATAATCATTGAATGACGGGAGCACATAATATGGTGCGCAATGTGGTGCAGCGCTGTTTGGGCTTTATTGTCGTATTAATGATGGCACTTTCTGTTCAAACAGCAAACGCACAAGATAATGAACCGATGCGTCTGGAAGTTGATGCCAATCCGCTGACTTTTATGACCAGCGCCGGTGAGCAGCAGATTGAGTTGGAAATTGCCGATACGGATGAAAGCCGTATGCGCGGGCTGATGTTTCGCACCGATTTACCGCTGCAGCGCGGCATGTTGTTTGACTTCAAACAAGTGCGGCTGGTGCTGATGTGGATGAAAAACACACCGCTGCCGCTGGATATGGTTTTTCTGCATACGGATGGCACGATTGCGGTGATCCGTGAAAATACCACGCCATTTTCAGAAAATATTGTTTCATCCGGTGAGCCGGTGGCCTATGTGATAGAGCTGAACGCAGGAATGGCTAAAAAGCTGGGGCTGAGTGCCGGGGATAAAGCCGTGCATCCGGCCATTTGCGGGCGTTGCGATTAAGCACGTTTTTGTCATTTCACCTGCACAATCGTTTGGATTTGAGAATTTTTAAGGAAAGTTTAGTGACTGCTCTGGATGTAAAATATTTCGACCATAATGGTATGCGCTTTGCCTATCGTGAAGACGGAGCAAATGGCGCCTTAGCAGAAACGATCCTTCTTATTCATGGTTTTGCGTCGTCAAGCGTGGTCAATTGGGTTTCCCCCGGCTGGTTCCGCACGCTTGTTGAGGCTGGTTATCATGTGGTGGCAATTGATAATCGTGGTCATGGCTTTTCTGACAAGCCGCATGACAAAGAACTTTATTATCCGGCAATGATGGCGGCTGATGCCGCTGCGCTGCTTGATCATCTGAATATTAAAAAAGCCCATGTGATGGGTTATTCGATGGGCGCACGGATCAGTGCATTTTTGGCACTGGATTTTCCTGAAAAGGTACATAGCCTTGTTTTTGGTGGTCTCGGCATCGGCATGGTAACAGGTGCGGGTGATTGGGAGCCGATTGGCGAAGCGCTGCTTGCTGATGATCCGGATAGTGTTACCCATCCGCGCGGTCAAATGTTCCGCAAATTTGCTGATCAGACGAAGAGCGATCGTTTTGCGCTGGCTGCTTGTGTCATTACCTCTAAAGAATTGGTAACGGCACAGGCAATTGGCTCAATTGAACAGCCAACCTTGGTGGCTGTCGGCACCAAAGATGATATTGCCGGTGATCCGCATGCATTGGCTGATCTATTACCTAATGGCACTGCCCTTGATATCCCTGATCGCGATCATATGTTAGCTGTGGGTGACAAAGTGTATAAGCAGGGTGTATTATCATTTTTGAGCCAGCATCGCTTTTGATAAGCGGTTAAGTCCTTAAAACGCCTAAAGACGATTGTTGAGTAAAAGATGACAGCGCAAAGTCCGGCCAAATTATCTGCGAATGTCAGTCAGGTTGATCCAATCTGGCATGCTATACAAGCTGAAGCGGAAGAAGCGGCACGAAAAGATCCGCTGCTGGCATCGTTTTTCTATACCTCGCTGATTAGTCAGCCAAGTCTGGAAGATGCGGTGGCGCACCGTGTTTCCGAGCGTCTTGGCCATCAGGATTTAAGCGCTGATTTGCTGCGTCAGACATTTGCCGCGATGCGCGATGGCTGCTCTGACTGGTCGCGGGTTTTGCGCGTTGATATTCAGGCCGTTTATGACCGTGATCCGGCCTATAACCGTTTTATGGATCCGGTGATGTATCTGAAAGGCTTTCATGCCATTCAGACCCATCGTCTGGCGCATTGGCTGTGGAATGAAGGCCGCGTTGATCTGGCCTATTATCTGCAAAGCCGCTCTTCAGCTGTTTTCCAGACCGATATTCATCCGGCGGCAAAATTTGGCAGCGGTATCTTTTTGGATCACGCAACCGGTCTGGTTGTGGGTGAAACAGCGGTTATTGAAGATAATGTTTCTATTCTGCACGCGGTAACGCTTGGTGGTACCGGTAAAATTGGTGGCGACAGACATCCAAAGATTCGTCACGGGGTGCTGATTGGCGCGGGCGCTAAGATTTTGGGCAATATTGAAATTGGACATTGCTCGAAAATTGCCGCTGGTTCTGTGGTGCTGAAACCCGTGCCTAGCAATGTAACTGTTGCCGGTGTGCCGGCAAAAGTGATGGGTGAAACCGGTTGTGCCGAACCATCACGCGTGATGGATCACTCCATCAGCAATGATGAATAAGATCAGCTTTTAATAAACAGACACAAATGGGCGATGAGCCTTTACAATAATTCGGAGCGGGTGCATTAAGCCCGCTTAACATTCTAATCAGGAGAATCCGGTTGAAACCCGAAGAAATCAAAAAACTCGACGCTTATTTCAAACGGACTTTTGGTAATCCGTCTTTGCAGGTGAAGGCTCGTCCACGTAAGGATGATTCATGCGAATTATATCTCGATGATGAGTTTCTCGGCCTGATTTATGTCGATGAAGACGAAGAAGATGGTGAATTGTCCTACAACTTCTCCATGGCTATTCTGGACGTTGATCTCGACTAATTCAATTCATCCCCGTTTCGGCGGTTGAATTTATTAAAGCCCTGTTTGGTTCGTTCCGGCAGGGCTTTTCTTATGCGCCTATGCAAAGTTAGACGATTTTATAAGAGTGAGATGGGTTGTAATGCTGAGCCCCAGGCAACATAGTTGAGGCGCAAGCGACAAAGACAAAGCGGCTTTGGTTCTGATGAGTTGCAAAAGGGGAGGTCTTATGCCGATTTATGCCTTTAATGGTCATGCACCAACCTATGATGATGTGAAAACGAACTGGATTGCGCCGGATGCGACTGCCATCGGCAAAGTGCATCTGGGCGAAAATGCCAGCCTGTGGTTTGGCGTGATTTTACGTGGCGATAATGAGCTGATTAAAATCGGTGCCAATACCAATGTGCAGGAACATTGTGTGATGCACACGGATTATGGTTTTCCGCTGACCATCGGGGAAGGTTGCACCATTGGCCACCGTGCCATGCTGCATGGTTGCACGATTGGTGAAAACAGCTTGATTGGTATCGGCGCGATTGTGCTGAATGGCGCAAAAATCGGCAATAATTGTCTGGTTGGTGCCGGAGCGCTGGTGACCGAGGGAAAAGAATTTCCGGATAATTCGCTGATTGTGGGTTCGCCTGCACGGGTGGTGCGCCAGCTTGATGATGCAGCGATTGCGAAGTTAA
>JAEWHQ010000369.1 GCA_023387715.1 Pseudomonadota bacterium
GCTCGGATCACAAGATGACACCGCAGACTGGGCAGAAACCACCCCTGTGCTTGATCTCACAGCGGAAAAGCCAGTTACGCCGCCTAAAAAGCAAAAAGCACCTCAGCCGCCTGTTGCTGAAACAAAAGAACCGGCAGCCGATAGCAGTGAGCCGGAAACCGCCAAACCTGCTGCGCCCAAATCTGACAAAAACAAAAAACGTGACATTCCGCTAACAGTTGTGGATGATCCGGGTGTGCATCCGGATGATGTCGGCGCCATTAAAACCAATAATATGCGCTTATTTTAAGCGCTTCATCGGGGAACTGCATGCTAGATCGGCTACTTGATTTTATGAAAGACATTCAGCAGAGCGTTATGGGAGAGCCTGCTGAGAATTTTTCTGATGATGATCCCCGTCTGTCAGCAGCAGCCCTTCTTTTGCACATCATGGATGTGGATGGCGATCGTCGTGAAGCAGAACGCGATGTGCTTTACCGCACTTTGTCGGAAGCCTATGCCCTGCCCCGAGAAACCGTTGAACGTCTGATTAAAGCAGCTGAAAAAGCCGATCAGGAAGCTATCGATATTTACGGATTTTCGATGGTGCTGAAACGTCATCTCAATCAGGCTGCACGGCTCGAATTTATCGAGCTGATGTGGGAGATGGTTTACAGCGACGGTGAAGTTCATGAACTGGAAGATGCCGTGATGTGGCGGCTGGCCGATCTGCTGGAAGTGGCAGAACCGGATCGCATGACCATCAAGCAGCGCGTTGAAAAACGCTTTTGCCCGCAAGCATAAATCCGGTTCTTATGCGCCCATAGCAAAGGTTGCAATTTTTAGTCTTTGCCGAGGAAGACTTTCCACGTCATGGCGCCGAGCGCCGCCCCTAATAATGGTGCCAGCCAAAACAGCCAGAGCTGGCCAAGGGCTGCGGTTTCAGCAAACAGCGCCACACCTGTTGAACGCGCCGGATTAACCGATGTATTGGTCACCGGTATCGATATCAGATGAATGAGGGTCAGGCTCAAGCCAATAGCAATCGGTGCAAAACCTTTAGGCGCTTGTTTTGATGTTGCCCCTAAAATGATCAGCAGAAAAAATGCGGTCAGCACGATTTCGATAATCAGTGCAGAAACCATATTAAACTCACCGGGTGACAAATCTCCATAACCGTTCGAAGTGAAGCTTTCCGGCGCGAAACTATCATTGCCGGAAGCAATGATGAAAAGCACCAGTGAGGCCGCTATAGCCCCTGCCAGCTGTGCCGCCCAATATGGCAGCAGTTCACGGGCCTGCATACGGCCACCGATCAAAAGCCCCAGCGAAACAGCCGGATTAAAATGGCCGCCGGAGATATGCCCGACCGCATAAGCCATAGTCAGCACACTTAAACCGAAAGCAAAGGCAACGCCTAAAAAGCCAATGCCAAGCTCAGGAAATGTTGCAGCCAGAATTGCACTGCCGCAACCACCAAAAACCAACCAGAAGGTGCCGATAAATTCAGCCGTCAATTTATTAAGCATTTATTAATCCTTCAATTAATAAAGTATTGTTTTTTTAAAATATTATTTAAACAAATAATTACTATTAATTTGCACGATCAATAAATGTATTCAATTCGAAATAGTTATGTAATATTAATTTTAAACTGTTGCAGTGGATGAGTTAACAAAATAGTCGACCTGTGGCTTATTTAATTATAGACTGTTTGAAAATGCTCTTTATTATCGGGAGCAACTAAGCCTGCCTTAAAACGTTGCGAGAATGCACAAAAAATGGATTTTAGCGTGTTATCATCATCTCATATCCGGCCTATAGCTGTGTTGCTGCCGCTGCTGGCTTTCATGCAGGGGTGCAGCGTTAATACCTATGCTGAAAAAATCACGCTGGATAAAACGGTTATGCCAACCGAATGTGTCGGCTGGGAAAAGATTGACCTTAAAAAGCGCACATCTCTTTTCTTAATGCGAGAAGATCCGCGCCTGATCGTTGAAATCGACAGCCACAATCTCAAAGGCCAAAACCTCGGCTGCTGGCAATAATCATGCCTATGGTTTTCATGATGCATACTATACGGTATTGCGATGCATCCTGATATTATTGCTCTGCGCTCTTTTTACGATAGTAAACTCGGCATGATGGCCGAGCGCTCCATCACCATGACGCTGAGCGCCCTTTGGGCGCGCATGCCCGATGAGCGCCTTGTGGGGCTTGGCTATACACTGCCTTTTCTTGACCGTTTCAAAAGCGATGCCGAGCGCACCTTTGCCTTCATGCCTGCCGGTCAGGGTGCTGTTGCATGGCCACAACGGCAAGCAAACACCACAGCTCTGGTTTTCGATGAAGAATTGCCGCTGCCGGACACTTCCATTGACCGCATCCTGATGGTGCATTCACTGGAGTTTTCTGAAAATCCGGCCGAGACACTCAATGAGATGTGGCGCGTGCTTGCCCCCAATGGCCGTCTTTTGATTGTTGTGCCGAACCGGCGCGGCATCTGGGCACGTTTTGAGCACACGCCTTTTGGCAGCGGGCGACCTTATAGCCGCGGCCAAATCATGTCCGCGCTGCGTGAAGCTAATTTTACTGTGACGGCCACCAAAGATGCCCTGCATTTTCCGCCCACATCAAAAAGCTGGCTGCAAAAGCCTGTCTCGGGGTTAGAACGGATTGCCCGTACCTGCTGGCCGGTTTTTGCCGGTGTTTTGGTGGTGGAAGCACAAAAGCGGCTTTATCAAGGAGTGCCCGTGGCACGGCGCGCTTCGCGGCGGGTTTTTGTGCCTGTGCTGACCCCGCAAGGCACAGCACGCAGTTCAGCCAAAAATGCAGCGCTACGTAAAAGAAATAAAAACGGTCAGGCACAAGGCACCTGACCGCTTGTAAGAATTGCAATTAAAGATCAAAGCTCGCAATTACCGGCACATGATCAGACGGGCGCTCCCAACCACGCGCTTCACGCAAGACCTGCAAATCTTTGATGTGATTTTCCAAATCCTGTGAACCCCAAACGTGATCCAGTCTGCGGCCACGATCGGATGCATCCCAATCCTTGGCGCGGTAGCTCCACCAGGT
>JAEWHQ010000381.1 GCA_023387715.1 Pseudomonadota bacterium
ACCGCATTCCGTGCCAGCTTCTACCGCGCGTTCCAGTGCTTCCGCCTGACCTTTAATGCGGCGCAAGCGGGTGATAACGCGTTTTTTCTCTTCCGGCGAATGCGGCATGGTGTTGAAGCCCTTCAAAGCTTGATGGCTAAAAACTATATACTATAGGGGAGTATGTCAATAATGCTGTTTAGCTGTGTTTCAGGCTGGACAAGTTCCGCCAAACTGGTGCAGAGCTTTTGTTTATCGCTTTTATTGGCGCCTTAACCGGCGAGTAAAAAATGAGATAGGCATTTTCATTGCGAAGCTTACCCGAATTACCAGTTACCTATGTCTTGCCCGCTTTGGATGCCGCGATGGAGCGCAGCAATAAACATGTGCTGGTCGCACCTCCCGGCGCTGGTAAAACGACGCTGGTGCCTTTGCATTTTTTGCATCAGAACTGGTCGGGTACGGATAAGATCATTGTGCTTGAGCCGCGCCGCATTGCAGCACGCGCGAGCGCTAAACGCATGGCGCAATTGCTCGGCGAAGAGGTTGGGCAAACGGTCGGCTACCGGATGCGTCTTGAAAATAAGACAAGCGCTTCCACGCGTGTGCTGGTGGTGACGGAAGGTGTTTTCGCCCGCATGATCTTGGAGGATCCGGAACTCAGCGGCGTTAAAGCGGTGTTGTTTGATGAGTTCCATGAGCGCAGTTTAGACGCGGATTTCGGCCTTGCTTTGGCATTGGATGTGCAGGCAGCTTTACGACCGGATTTGAAAATTCTAGTCATGTCGGCAACGCTTGACGGTGCGCGGGTAGCAGCACTTCTGGGCGATGAAGCGCAAGTGATTAAAAGCGAAGGGCGAAGCTTTCCTATCGATATTCGCTATCGTGAGCGCAAACCACAAGAGCGCGTGGAAGATGCGGTTGCGCAGGCTATTCGGGATGCGCTTTTTGATGAGGCGGGCAGTATTCTGGCCTTCCTGCCGGGGCAGGGTGAAATTGAACGGGTTGCCCGTTTGCTGGAGCCGCATCTGGGCGCAAATATTATGCTGTGTCCGCTTTACGGAGCGATGGAGGGGCGTGATCAGGATGCCGCGATCAAACCTGCGCCGGAAGGAAAACGCAAAATTGTACTGGCTACATCAATTGCAGAAACCTCGCTGACCATTGATGGTGTGCGCGTGGTGATTGATAGTGGTTTAAGCCGTGTGCCGCATTATGAACCGGCAACCGGTTTGACACGGCTTGAAACCGTGCGTGCCTCGCGTGCGGCGGCCGATCAGCGGGCAGGACGTGCAGGGCGAACTGAACCCGGTGTTGCTATAAGGCTTTGGCATCAGGGGCAGACAGCCTCTTTGCCGCCCTTCAGCACGCCGGAAATTCTCGAAGCGGATTTGTCCGGTCTGTTGCTTGATTGTGCTGCATGGGGTGTGAGTGATCCGGCTGATTTGCAGTTTTTAGATCAGCCGCCACGAGCAGCCCTTAATGAAGCACGTAACTTGCTGATGGAACTGGGAGCATTGGACGGCGATGGTCGGTTGACCGTAGATGGTCAAGCGATGCGCGAACTGGCTTTGCCAGCGCGTCTTGCGCATATGGTGGCAAAAGCAAAACAACGCGGTGAAGGTTTGTTTGCGGCAGAATTGGCGCTTCTCTTGACGGAGCGCGGCCTTGGTGGCTCCGATATTGATCTCGAAGAACGGTTTCGTAAATTTAAACATGATCGCTCTGACCGCGCCCAACGCGCCAAACAATTGGCGAAGCGATTAGGAGAACCTTCAACTGGCGAGACGTCCACGATCGGGCGCTTATTGCTGGATGCTTATCCTGATCGCTTGGCAAGGGCGCGTGGTGTTGCGGGGCAATTTGTACTGGCTAATGGTCGTGGCGGCGAAGTGGATGGGGCCTCATCTTTGTCTAAAGCATCATGGTTGGTGGTGGCGGATTTGACAGGGCGTGCTGAGCGCAGCCGCATATTGGCAGCGGCAGAAACAAGCGAAAATGAAATCCGGCAAGTTTTAGGTCATAAGATCAAAACCGGCAGACAAGTGCTTTATGATGCGGAAAAAAACAGTTTGCGCGCCCGTGAAGCCACACGAATTGGCCAATTTGCCTTGCAGGAAAAGCAAATGGCTGCTCCTTCCGGCCAAGAAGCGAATTTAGGTGTCATTGATGCCGTTCGCCAATATGGATTGCAGATTTTGCCATGGGGCAAAGAGGCTGAAATTTTACGCCATCGTTTAGGCTGGCTTTATGAGGGCTTGGGCGAGCCGTGGCCTGCCATGGATGATGCGTCACTGATCGGCAGGCTGGAAGATTGGTTATTGCCGTTTTTAACCGGCGAAGCACGGCTTGATAAAATACCGTTTCATGTCATCAGCAATGGTTTACGCTCGCTGGTGCCTTATGATTTGCAGCGCAAGATTGATACACTGGCACCGGTGAGTTTTGAAGTGCCGACAGGCTCTAATATCACGATCCGTTATGATGCCGACCAGCCGGTGATTGCGGTGCGGGTGCAGGAATTATTCGGGCTGACAGTGCATCCCGCCATTGCCGATGGTAAAGTGCCGCTGGTGTTGGAACTGTTATCGCCGGGGCATAAGCCAATCCAGATCACCCGCGATTTACCGCGTTTTTGGGCAGGTTCATGGGCAGATGTGCGCGCTGATATGCGTGGCCGTTATCCCAAGCATGTCTGGCCGGAAGATCCTGCCAATGCAGCGCCGACACGCCGCGCCAAGCCGCGCGGGCAATGAGCAGAGACGAAAAACGAAGCGGCAGGACTTACCTTGATTTAAAACTTGCCTTATAGGGTCAACAAAAATTGCTACGGAGTGGTCATGCACACAGATTTTCACAGCCGCGCTTCGAGCCAGTCGCGACGTCCGCGTCTGACCACTCTGGTGCGCATCCGCTGGCTGGCGATTGCCGGACAAACCGCGGCAGTGATGTTTGTGGCGCTTTATCTGCGCTTTCCGTTTCCCGTTGGCATTTGTTTTGCGCTGATTGCCCTTTCTGCATGGCTTAATTTGTTTTTGGGCTTTCGTTATCCGGTTAGCCATCGTCTGAACCCGACTGCGGCCAGCATTGTGCTGGGCTTTGATGTGCTGCAACTGGCAGGATTGTTATATCTGACCGGTGGCTTGCAAAATCCGTTTACGATTTTGATGATCGTACCGGTGATTATTTCGGCCACATCGCTGCCGACACGCCACACAATTGTGCTGGGACTATTGGTGACGCTGTGCACGAGCCTTCTTACATTCTATCACCTCAATTTGCCGTGGTATCCGGATAGGGTACTGGAATTGCCGTTTCTATTGGTGACAGGCATTTGGAGCGCGGTGATCTCCACGCTTGGCTTTACAGGCGTTTATGCTTACCGGATTGCTGAAGAAGCGCGCCAGCTTGGCGACGCATTGACGGCAACCGAGCTGATTTTGCAGCGCGAGCATCATTTAACAGCACTCGACGGTTTGGCGGCCGCTGCCGCACATGAGCTTGGCACACCTTTGGCAACCATCGCGCTGGTGGTTAAGGAAATGCAGCGTTCACATTCCCAAGACGAAGGGCTTGCTGACGATATCAGCCTGCTGCAATCACAAACGCAGCGTTGCCGTGAGATTTTGCAGCGCTTGACCAGCCTTTCATCCGAAAATGAAGAGCATATGTCGCGTATGCCGCTTTCGTCGTTGATTGAGGAGGTGGTGGCACCGCATCGCCATTTCGGCATTGATCTGGAAGTGGTGCGTCAGGAGGGGGCAAAACCTGAACCGGTGGTGCGGCGCAATCCGGGGCTGCTTTACGGCCTTGGCAATCTGATTGAAAATGCGGTGGATTTTGCCCGCGAAAAAGCAACAGTTTCATGGAGCTGGAGTGAAACAGAAGTGCGCGTTATCATTCAGGATGACGGGCAGGGGTTCAAACCGGAAATTCTGGAGCGAATCGGTGAGCCTTACACAACCAGTCGTGAGAGCGGCCAAAGTGGTGGCGGTTTGGGATTGGGGCTCTTCATCGCGAAAACGTTACTGGAACGCTCCGGCGCGCATATAAGTTTCCATAATCGAAGCAATCCGGGGCAGGGCGCGGAAATCCGTGTGGTGTGGTCGCGTGATATTTTGGCCGGAAATGTGAAATAAATACGGTTCGCAAGCATTTTTTTGAATTGCTTATTTGACTTTTTGCCGCAGGGCTACAATAAGGAAACAAAAAACCGAGTAGGAAAAACCTGATGGACGAATTGAATCAGGACGACAGTGAAGTAATCGGCATCGATCCTTCTCTTCTGCTGGTCGATGACGACAAACCGTTTTTGCAACGCTTGGCACGTGCCATGGAAAGCCGTGGCTTTGTCGTGACAACAGCAGAATCGGTTGAAGAGGGTATTGCAGCCGTGAAGGCCGCTGCACCGGCTTATGCCGTTGTGGACATGCGGTTGGGTGACGGAAATGGTCTCGATATTATCGAGGCAATCCGTGCCAAACGCGCCGATACACGGGCAATTGTTCTCACCGGCTATGGCAATATTGCTACCGCTGTGAATGCGGTTAAACTTGGGGCGATTGATTATCTCTCCAAGCCTGCCGATGCGGATGAGGTTTTTGGTGCTCTGACACGCAAACCGGGTGAAAAGGTGATTCCACCGGAAAACCCGATGTCGGCCGACCGTGTGCGATGGGAACATATTCAGCGTGTTTATGAAATGTGCGAGCGCAATGTTTCCGAAACAGCGCGTCGTTTGAATATGCATCGCCGCACTTTGCAGCGTATTCTGGCCAAGCGCGCCCCGCGCTAAAAACTTCCGCCAATTATGATGAAATATGTGAAATCAGTCTGAAGGACTGGTTTCACTGATGATTATCTTGAAAACTCTCAATTGAATTAAGGTATGGCAGGCTGAAATACTGTTGTGCTTTAAAAATCTATTCCCTCACAAAGGTTAATAAGTATAGTTAATGAAAGTTTAACTATATTGATTGCACATTGGCTTTAACAAGCAAGGTCGGTTCAAAAGGGGAAGCGGCTTGTTCTTTGGGGGAATTCATGAATTTAAAATCATTGCAAATACCCGTTGCCGTTATTCTGACCGGATTTTTGGCAGCATGTTCCACGACCGGTTCGCCTTTTCAGGCAAGCGCTTCGTATCCGGCGGTTAAAGATGCGGGTTATACGTTGCCTGCTATCCCTAAGGATAAAATTCCTGAGCAATATCGCCGCCAGACAGTGACTTATAAAACGTCGCAAAAGCCTGGCTCAATTGTTGTCGATACCAAAGATAAGCATCTTTATTATGTGCTGCCGGACAATAAAGCCGTGCGCTATGGCATTGGTGTGGGTCGTGAGGGCTTTGGTTGGTCGGGCACGGCACGCGTTGCTGCCAAGCGTGAATGGCCGACATGGACACCACCGGCGCCGATGATTAAACGCCAGCCGGAATTGGCAAAATATCGCAATGGCATGGGGCCGGGCTTGAAAAACCCGCTCGGTGCGCGCGCTCTTTATCTGCACAATAAAAATGGTGATACCGGCTATCGTTTGCACGGCACACCGGAATGGTGGACGATTGGTAAGTCCATGTCTTCCGGCTGCATTCGTCTGATGAACCAGGACATTATGGATCTTTATGATCGCGTCGATAAAGATGCGCAGGTCACCGTTCTGTAGGTGCGACCAGTAAATTTGAAAATAAAAAAAGCCGCATGAAACAAAATTTCATGCGGCTTTTTGATAATGACAGAAAATCAGATCAGATTGCTTCGACCTGTAAAACTTCCGGCACAAAGTGCTTAAGCAGGTTCTGGATACCGTGCTTTAAGGTGGCGGTTGAGGACGGGCAACCGGCGCAAGCGCCCTTCATGTGCAGATACACAACGCCGTTTTCAAAGCCGCGGAAGGTGATGTCGCCGCCATCTTGTGCCACAGCTGGGCGTACGCGGGTTTCCAGCAATTCTTTGATGGTGTCGACGATTTCACTGTCGCCTGCATCAAAAAATTCATCGGCGCTGTGGTCGGTGGCAGCAGGAGCGCTGGCGCCGGCCATGATAGGCGCGCCGGACATGAAATGCTCCATGATAGTGCCGAGAACCGCAGGCTTCAAATGCTGCCATTCCGCATCATCTTTAGTGACGGTGATGAAATCATAACCGAAAAATACGCCGGTAATGCCAGGAACTGCAAAGAGTTTGGCAGCAAGCGGAGATGCATCAGCTGCGGTCTCTG
>JAEWHQ010000083.1 GCA_023387715.1 Pseudomonadota bacterium
ACACCGTACCGGTACTGCTGATAATCGGTCGTCCGATATAGTCGCGGACGGATGCAACCGGCATTGGTTTACCCATCAAATACCCTTGAATGAGATCGGCACCGGCAGCGATGCGCACCAGCGCCAGTTGTTCTTCAGTTTCCACCCCTTCAACGGTCACACCTAAGCCCAGCTCATGGGACAAATGCGTCACCCCGCGCAACAACATCAGTGAGCGGCGATCTTCCACAATATTGCGCACAAAAGAGCGGTCGACTTTCACTTTGGTCAGCGGCAGCGAGTTCAAATAACTCAAGCTGGAATAGCCGGTACCAAAGTCGTCCAATGCAATATTAATGCCTTCATTCTTCAAAGATTGCAGCACCAGTGCGGTATTGTAACCATCATTGATAATCGCACTCTCCGTCACTTCCACTTCCAAAAGATGCGGTGGAAGATTAGCATTGATCAGCGCATCAGCAATTATCTCTGCAATATTGGTATTTGCCAGATCGATGGCGGACAGATTGACAGATACACCAACCTCGCCCCCCCATTGTGCGCAATCGAGACAAGCTTGACGCAGCATAAAACGGGTGATCTCGGAGATAACGCCCATTTCTTCAGCCAGTGGAATATATTCAGCCGGAGAAATGGCGCCTAATTCCGGATGCTGCCAGCGTGACAGAGCCTCACAAGCAACTACACGCAGAGAATGCGCACTGACAATCGGCTGGTAAACAACGCTCAACGCGCCCTCAGAAATGGCCTTGCGAAGCTCGCCTTTCAGGCGCTGACGGCTGCGATATTTGACATCCATTGCCTCTTCAAAAATCGCCCATTTCTTATGCTCATTGGACTTGGCTTCATAAAGCGCCAAATCAGCACGAATATGCATATCGCTGACATCACATTTACCGGCTTCGCAAACGGCAACACCCATGTTGATATGGACGAGCACCTGCCCCGCATCCAACTTATAAACGCCGGTAACTGTATCCAGAATATGTTTGACGATTGCTTCGATTTCAGACTGCTCATTCAGACTGGCGACATAAACAACAAATTCGTCTCCGCCAAAGCGTGAGACGACAAAACGCTTCGAATCCAATTCACCCAATCGAATAGCAAACAGCCTGAGCAGCTCATCACCGGCATGATGGCCAAGCGTATCATTGACATGTTTGAAATGATTAATGTCGATAACGATGAGACCGGAATAAGCAACTTTCGGGTTCTGCGCTTTTAATGAGCGCACCATCGTATCAAAATAGCTGCGGTTCGGCAGTCCGGTCAGACTGTCATAACGTGCCATATGCTGAATTTGCGCTTCGGCCTCAACACGTTGGGTCACGTCGTCAAGGATCAAAACCGGCCCGCCGTCTTCACGCTGATTACCGATACATTCCACATAGCGATTATTGGCAAACTGAAAAATATCGCGCTTGCGCATACCGCTTAGAATATCATCCATCCTCGCACTGACATTACGGAAATCATTATGCGGGAAAACGCCTTGCAAGCTACAATAACGCAAGACCGTTTCTATTGTGCGCCCTCTTATTCTGGTGCCTTCGGCGATACGAAGCATTTCAATGGCGCGATCATTGATGACAGAGATTTTTTTATCGCCGTCAAACATGATCAGCCCCTGCGGCATATTATTCAAAGCCGCATCAAACCGGCTGGCCGCAATCGACAAACTATGCTTGCCCATAATCGCTTCAAACAAGAAGCGGCGCAAACCATTGGCCATCTGAATATTGGTGAGAAAATACGGCACTAACAACAAACCAGCAACCATCTGAAAGCGTGTGCCGCCCAGAAAAAAGCCGACCAAAACCGGCACAATCGCCGAGATCGACATTAATAGCACTGCCGCTGCAGAAGGATAGTTACGCCCGACAATCGAGGCAACTGATCCCATCAAAACCGCAAGACTGGTTAGTTCGGCAAATGAATCACGGGCAACATAGGTGCTATAAAAACACACAAGTCCAAGCAGCAAACAAACCAATGAAGCACCAATCAGATAGCGCCCTTCCCAATGGTTCAATTGTTCATGCGTCATAGCAGCGGTTCTGGCTCGATCAAAACGCGACATGTCAAACAAGCGTCCACTTGTGACAATACAAAAGCCAACACCGAACCAGAGATAGGCAACATCACGGGTTTTGAAGAAAATAACACCGCAACCGACCAGATGCGCGACAAGGCCGAACCAAAGGGTTGTCCGGTGCCCGTAAAGCGACCGCATAAAAGATAGCCGAACATCTTCTGGTATGTCGGTACGCCGGCGCATTGCCATATTTTACCCAATTCTCCTTAATTACCTGATTATACCATCAATCAATTAAAAAATGATTTCCAATAATAAAACCAATAGTTGTAATTGCATCAATACTTACAACCAAACGCATCGACCTGAAATATAGCTTCAGTATTAAATAATACTATTCATCCACTCTCTTTGAAAAACAAAGCTGCCGCCTTTTCGGTTAAAAATAAATATGAATATAATACGTCCATCAAAAACAATGTCTTATTTTTTGATATTGTCCATTAGCAAATAAGCCTTTTTAACTTTTGACGTTTGCACCAAAGGTTGCAACCTGTCAGTTATCACTTACAGATTATGTCCGCCATCAATTGTGACTATTGTACCGGTCATATAAGCGCTGGCATCGGAAGCAAGCATCAAAACTGCTCCATCCAGATCGCATAAGTCACCCAAGCGGCGCATCGGATTTTGTGCTTTTAAAAAGCCTGCCGCAGGCCCTTCCAGCAAATCAGCATTAATACCGGTTGGAAACCAGCCCGGCGCAATCGCATTCACACGGATTGAGTGTTGCGCCCATTCCACCGCCAAAGCGCGGGTCATTTGCGAAATAGCTGCTTTCGACATCGAATAGGCAGCAGCGCCTTTTTGCACGCGCTCAGCCAGAATACTGGTGGTGTTAATAATAGCACCGGCTTTTTTAGCAGCAATCATCCGCTTGGCAGCGGTTTGCGCTACCATAAAAGCACCGCCCACATTGACACTGAAAATATGCTCCAGCATATCACAGCTCGTATCAAGGGCGCGCGATTGATGCGCAACACCGGCATTATTGAAAACCACGTCAACCGTACCAAATTTGGCTTCGGTTTTATCAAAAATGCTAGTCACATCCTCATGCTTGGTTACATCTGCCGTGATGTAATAAACACGGTCGGAATGAATTTCCGGCTCATTGTGTGTAAAGCCCACACAAACAACATGCGCACCATGCTCTGCCAGAAGTGTAACAATCCGTTGCCCGATACCCGACGACCCGCCAGTTACAACAATAACTTTATCCTTGACGGAAAATAGCTCGCTGCCCGTCATATTTCCCCTCAGATTAAAATCTTCTTTTTACCCATTGGTCATAATATACTTTTTCGACAACCGACAAGGCTGTTTGGTTAAAAGTTTTGCCGATCAGTCACATAATTTAGATTTATGGGATCACTGTACCTTTTATACACAATTTGCCCCCCACAAAATCAGATATTGCTTCATTAAACGCCAACGCTTATTTAAGCAAAAAAGAATTTTCATCAGGCCATTGCATATTGCCTGACTTTTGGGAAAACTCGCGCCAATATCTATATTGCTGTCATGTCACTGTCTTCTGCATAAAATAGGCAAAATTCATATTGAGACACGACAACAATAATTAAAATTTATAACAGGGTTATTATATGTCCGACATGAAGCGTCCGCTTGTTGCTATTCCCTCTGATTTAAAAAAGATCGACAATGTCAGCTGGCATGCTGTCTCCGAGCAATATTTGGTGGCTGCCGCAGAAATTGCTGGCCTCACCCCGATTATGATCCCGGCAATGGGTGATGCCATTAGCATTGACGCGATATTGGAAGTGGTTGACGGTGTTCTGCTCTCCGGTTCAATCTCCAATATTCACCCCCACCACTACGGCGTTGAAGCAAGTCAGGCCTATGAACCCTTCGATCAGGCACGCGATGCCACCACACTGCCGCTGATCCGCAAAGCGATTGAAAAAGGTGTGCCGCTCTTGGCAATCTGCCGCGGACTGCAAGAGCTCAATGTGGCTTTGGGCGGCTCACTGGCAACTGAAATTCATGAGATTGACGGTCGCAACGATCATCGCTCGCCAACCAGTGACAGTCGTGATGAGCGCTACCGCCTTGCCCATCCGATAACGATTGAGCCGGATTCATGCCTTGCAACCATCATCAATGCAGAAACAATTACCGTTAATTCACTGCATCGTCAGGCAATCGATCAGCTAGCGCCAAGCCTGACGGTTGAAGCCAGCGCCGAAGACGGCACAGTGGAAGCCGTTTCGGTAAAAAATGCCAAAAGTTTTGCACTCGGCACGCAGTGGCATCCGGAATATTGGGCAAAAACCGATGCCCCGTCCCGCCAGATTTTCGAAGCATTCGGTGATGCGGTTCGTGCCCACCATAAAAAACGCAGCTGATTATTATCAGCGCAACTCATAAAAAAGCCCCGTATTGAACGCTCAATACGGGGCTTTTCAATTAGTATGGACGGGTCACTGTTTTCGTTTCCCATACAGGTGTCACCACCTCACCTGAGCCAAACCAGCCGAGCAGATTATCAATCACCAGATTGCTCATATTCAGTCTGGTCAGTTCCGAAGCCGATGCAATATGCGGCAGCAACACGACATTCTCCATTTGCATCAGTTCTTCCGGCACATGCGGTTCTTTTTCAAACACATCAAGACCGGCAGCAGCAATCACACCATCTTGCAGCGCTTTAATAAGCGCTTTTTCATCCACCAGCGAACCACGGCCGACATTAATCAAAACGCCGTTTTTGCCTAAAGCTTCCAGCACATCTTTATTCACTGCATGATTGGTTTCGGCACTTGCCGGTGCCACCAAAATTAAGGTGTCGACAGCTTGGGCAAGCTCCAGCAGGCTTGGATAATAAGTGTAGGAAACATCCGCCGCTTTGCGGCGATTGTGATAAGAAACCGGCAGATTAAAAGCTTCGATACGGCGCGCAATTGCCTTGCCGATGCGGCCAAGACCAAAAATGCCGACTTTACGCTCGCGCAACGACAATTTGGAAAGCGGATAACCACCTTGTTGCCATTTACCTTGCAACAGATGATTTTGTGCGCGGGGCAATTCACGCACTGTATTAATCAGCAAACCAAGCGCGGTGTCGGCCACTTCTTCGGTCAGCACATCCGGCGTATTGGTGACCATGATGTTTTTCTGTGCCGCATATTCGGCATCAATACCATCATAACCAACGCCAAAATTGCTGATAATTTCCAAATGAGGCAGCTGATCCATCAAGCTGTTGGGAAATCTCACCCCAATACTGTTAATCACAGCCTTGATAGCAGGCAGGTCAGCCGCTTCAAGCTTGCTGCCGTCGCCATCAACCAAATGGATCAGATCAAATTCAGGTTTTAAGCGCTCCAACACGGTTGTACTAAACTTGCCCAAAACCAGTATTGTCTGTTTCTGACCCATCGTTGCATCCCTCACTTTATAATAATATCAGCTTTTCTTCGGCTTCGTTGTCGATTGACGAATATGAAGCTCGGGATGGATCAACTCCTGCGGCACCGGAACCGGCACACCGTTAAGCTGATCCAGCAAAGCACGCGCCGCACGGCGTCCTACTTCGCGCTGGCCGTTCCAGACAGTTGTCAGTGCCGGTGTGGCAATGGCTGCTTCTTCCAGATCATCGTAACCGGTAACCGAAATATCCTCACCCGGTATCAGCCCTGCACGGGCAATACCATTCATCAAACCAATGGCGGTCAGGTCGTTCCAGCAAACAGCCGCGGTTGGCTTATCTTTCAAAGCCAAGAATTGCGGCGCGACTTCAAAGCCGCCTTGCTTGGTACGCGGCCCCTGAATGCGCCATTCAGGTTTAACTTCGAGACCGGCCTTTTCCATCGCCATCATATAACCGAGATAACGGTCACGACCGGTCGATGTCTGATCGGTGCCCCCGATCATGGCGATCTTTTTATGACCAAGAGAAATCAGGTGATTGGTGGCAAGGCTCATACCATAAGCATCATCACCGCGGAAAACCGGCGCATCGACACCTTCAACGCTACGTGCAATCAGCACGATCGGCAGGCCGTTATCCTCGGCAAGCTGAATATCTTCCGCCGGTGTGCCGATCGCCGGAGACATAATCACGCCATCCGCACCAAGCTGCAATAAAGTGTCGATAAATGTGCGCTGCTTTTCCAACTGATCATAATGGTTGGAGAGAATGAATGTCTGGCGCGAGCGATCAAGCTCGGTTTCAATCGAGCGCAAAATCTCGGCAAAAAACGGGTTCATGATGTCATGCACCACCACGCCGACAATGCCGGAGCGCGATGTGCGCAAACTGGCCGCACGGCGATTATAAATATAACCGATCTCGCGGGCATGTTCTTTAATCTTGTCGCGGGTCTGGTCAGCCACCAAGGGGCTGTCACGCAATGCCAGTGAAACAGTCGCAGTGGAAACACCCAATGCATCAGCAATGGTGGATAGCTTAATTTTTTGAGCCACGACGCCTCCTGTTCAACCCCCGTTAACCTGATATTTTTCAGGTCGCCTCCCGCTTTAGCAGGACAATGTCGCATATTTTTACACAAGCATGCACATAAATATGCCTTATATAATAAGGTTTAGTAAATTGCTCTGGTAATGAGATCAATATGGAATGATATGAATTCTGTCATTGCAGCGATAAATTGAAGCTTACATCAAACGGAATGGTAAAAGTGACCTCTGAAACCACCGAAAAAACCGAAAATCAAAAAATTGCCGTTCTGCCGCTTGGCGCACATGAACAGCACGGAAGCCACCTGCCGTTTGAAACCGATACAATCATTGCGCAAGGCATTGCCGACCGTCTGCAAGAAACCATCTCGGGCAAACTTGATGTTGTCTTTTTGCCCGCTGAACCAGTGGGTTACTCCATTGAACATATGGATGTTGCAGGCAGCAAAACCCTTTCCTTTGATGAAGCCGTCAATCAATGGATTGCAGTTGGTGCATATTTACATGCCCAGGGCATCACTAAATTAATGCTGCTGAATGCGCATGGCGGCAATTCGCCCCTCCTCACCATTGTAGCGACCGAATTACGCGTCCGTTACAACATGCTGGTGGTTGCCACCAGCTGGACACGTTTTGGTGTGCCTGAAGGCTTAATCAATCCGCAAGATAAATCCCTCGACATTCACGGCGGTTTTATTGAAACATCGGTGATGCTGGCCTTACGGCCTGATCTTGTCACTATGAGCAAAGCTGAAGATTTCGGCAATCGTCAGGGGGAATTTACCCAAAACTTCAAACATCTTCGTGCCTATGGCCCCCATGCCTTTGGCTGGAAAATGAGCGATTTGAACGAAAAAGGTGTGGCCGGCAATGCACAAGCTGCTAATGCGCAAGCCGGAGAAAAACTGATTGCCCATGCGGTCAAAGGTTTAAGCGAATTGCTGGATGATATCAGCCGTTTTGATTGCACGGACTTAAAATAAGCCCCAATGATGTGCATAAGAGTGTATGTAATAGTATAGCATTTCACGGATCGATCACTTATATCCGTCTTCTGATTAAATCCGCATCCAAATTGAGAGGCGATCATTATGAGCCAAGAGCAAACTGAAGCCGCAACCACACCAAACCGTATTCCCGTTACCGTTCTTACCGGATATTTAGGCTCAGGAAAAACCACGCTCCTCAACCGTATCCTCACCGAAGCCCACGGCAAACGCTATGCCGTTGTGGTCAATGAATTTGGTGAAATCGGTATTGACAATGATCTGATCGTCGAATCCGACGAAGAGATTTACGAAATGAACAATGGCTGCATTTGCTGCACCGTGCGTGGTGATCTTATCCGCGTGGTGGAAGGTTTGATGCGCCGTCCGGGTCGTTTTGATGCCATTATTGTTGAAACCACCGGTCTTGCTGATCCGGTGCCGGTTGCACAAACATTCTTCATGGATGACGATGTGCGCGCCAAAACCAGCCTTGATGCTGTTGTCGCTCTGGTTGATGCCAAACATCTGCCGCTTCGTCTGAAAGACAGCCGTGAAGCAGAAGATCAGATCGCTTTTGCCGATGTGGTATTGCTTAACAAAACCGATCTCGTCAGCGAAGATGAACTGGCCAAGATTGAAGCAACTGTGCGTGCCATCAACCCGCATGCCACCATCCACCGCACAGAGCGCGCCAATATCGCGCTTGACCGCGTGCTGAACCGCGGCGCTTTTGATTTGCAGCGCGCGCTGGATAATGA
>JAEWHQ010000361.1 GCA_023387715.1 Pseudomonadota bacterium
GATCGGGGCACAGGTTGCGTGCCATTCCAAAAACGGCGTGGGCAACAATGGCAACGGCAGTTATTTTAAGACCGTGAACGATCCCTTTTGCAATCGTGCTATCAAAGATGTTTGCGCCCATTGCGAATAGAACCAGGATCATAGCTGATGGTAAAGTGAAGGCGATCCAGGCGGCTAAAGCACCAAGGTAGCCGGCGCGTGTTAATCCTAGTGCAAAACCTACCTGACTACTCGCAGGACCTGGTAGAAACTGACACAAGGCTACCAGATCGGCATAAGCTTGCTCGGTAAGCCAACGACGGCGCTCTACAAATTCGGTTCGAAAATATCCAAGGTGAGCAATAGGGCCGCCAAATGAGGTCAGTCCTAAGATTAGAAATGCTTTGAATACTTCGCCTGTTGTTCCGGCAGGTCGAACTGTTTTGCTCATTATGGACTTCCCTAATAATTATAAACACAGCTTTTGCTGCATATATTTTAAAGTCCTTTAACAGGCTAATATTGCAAAGAGCTTACAATAGCTTCATTCATTGAAGAAAGAACAGGGTGCAAGTCTTGCCAACTTTATCAAAGGGTGAGTTTGCGAAGCTGATCAACGTCTCGCCCGGACGTGTCTCGCAATATATTGCATCCGGCCAGATTGGCGGTGATGCACTGGAAGGTTCGGGACGCAGTGCCCGCATTATCGTTGAGAAAGCCAAGCGCCACTTAAATAACCGACTGGATGTCTCGCAGCGTGTTGGCCTTAATGGTTTAGCTACGAAGGTTGGTGCTGCAGCTGAAGAACCGGATTTATTAAAATCTGCTCCGCCAGCGCCTTCATTCCAAAGTCATGCTGATTTGGTCTCAGATCAGATTGCTCTCGAAAAGCTTGAACAGGCGCGCATGCAGACTGCGCGTGCAAGGCGTGAAGAGGCGTTAGCTGAAGGCCGTTATATTGATACTAATGAAGCGAAAGCCGAGATCATGCGTGCGGTTGCGATGGCTTATCGTGTGATGGAAGGCGGGTTGGCAGACATGGCCACATTGCTGGCCGGTCAGTTCGAAATCCCGCAGCGCGATATTCTGCACCACCTGAAACGCGGCTTTCGTGATGTGCGGGAGCGAGCCGCGCAAGGATTTAAGCAGGATATGGAAAATGTGCCGGCACTGATTGATGAAAATCAGGAGGCTGAAGAAGAGGCAAACATGTCATGACGCGACTGAGCAATGCTCAAAGGCTTGGTCTTGAGGTTTTGTTTGAACAGACGATGCCACCGCCGCCGGTTGATTATTTGAGATGGGCAAAAGAGAATATCGTTTTTTCCGATCGTATCACGCAGTTTCCAGGACCTTATAATGAGGCGCTGTTTCCGTTCTTTTCAGAGATATTGAAGTCACTGACACCGGACGATCCGTGCCGGATGGTGACAATCTCGAAGTCTGCGCAGGTTGGCGGCACGGTACTTGCCAATATCTTTACGCTCGGCACCATGGATATGGATCCATGCGATTTCCTCTATGTGCATCCGACAGAAGAAAACGCGTCTCGTTGGTCTAAGCAAAAGCTGATGCCCTTGCTGCGCGAGACAACATCACTGGCGGCGCTCTTTCCGGAGAAAAGCCGTGATGGCAGTAACTCAATTCATTATAAGGAACGTGCAGACGGGCGTGGCGCCATTCAGGCAGCGGGTGCTAATTCACCTTCTGGTCTGTCGATGATCTCACCGCGCAAGCAGGTGCAGGATGATTTATCGAAATGGCAGAATAATGAAGCAGGTGATCCGGAAAGTCAGGCCGAAAGCCGCTCAAAAGCTTTTATAGCGGCCAAGATTTTGAAAATCTCAACACCGTTGATTGCTCCAGGCTGCCGGATCAGCGGCAACTTTGAACGTGGCAGCCAAGAATATTACCATGTGCCTTGTCCGCATTGTCAGCATATGCATCCGCTTGAGTGGGAGCATATGCGCGATCATATTGATGCCGATCATCCGGAAAGGGCTTGCTTCTATTGTCCCAAATGCGGTTCCGAAATCCGTGAGCATCATCGGGCATGGATGGTTGATCCGGCCAATGGTGCGAAGTGGGTGGCAAAATATCCGGAGCGGGCGCGCTATCATCGCTCATTCCATATTTGGGTGGCCTATTCGCCGTTGGAGAGTTGGGAGGCGCTGGCGCGGGCTTATCTGAATGTTCAATCCGGTGGCCCTGATGACAAGACCAAGAAGTCTGGTGCTGAGCAGGTTTTTTATAATGACTGGCTGGGCGCTCCATTTGAGACGGACGGTGAGGCGATTGATTGGGAAATCTTGCGTGATCGTGCTGAGTTGGGCGATATTAAGCGCGGCATAATTCCGCCCCGCGCTTTGATCCTGACGATCGGCATTGATGTGCAGGGTGACCGTGTTGAATGGCAATTGGTCGGCAATGGTAAGAACCGTTATCGGGTTGTAATCGATCGCGGGATTATTGATGAGAGTGCAGGTCGTCATTTACCAGGCTTTGTTGCTCACTCAGGCCATATCTCTGAGCCGCAGGTGCAAACGGCACTTTCCAATCTTATTAGGCGGGAATGGCCGGATTGCTGGGGCAATAAACGCCGTGCTGATCTCAGCGCTATCGATGGCAATGCTTACACAGAAGATGTGTGGGAGTGGGCACGCAAGCATCCGATCACCGATGTGATTATGGTTCGTGGTGATAATCGTGAAGCTGCACCCATGCTGGCGCAGGTCAAAAAGGAAAAAGACAAGCGCGGCCGATCGCTTAAATATCAGCGGCGCTTCTTTAACTTTAATGCGTCTGTGATGAAGGCGGCACTCTACCGTTCATTCAAGAAAGAAGATCAGGAGCAGACCGGTTATGTGGATTTTGCCTCTGGTCTTGGAGATGATTTTTTTCAGCAAGTAACGTCTGAACGTCGGGTGCAAAAGAAAAACCGTGCTGGTCATTCTTTCTATGAGTGGGAATTACCAGCAGGTATTCGCAACGAAGCGCTTGATATGATGAACCAGGCGCAAGCGGCAGCACTGCGTATTGGTATCAATTATTGGACTGAGGATGAATGGGACGCGTTGAGCGAGCGTTTATCGCAAGAGCCAAAACCAGCACAGTTAGATCTCGAAGACTTGATGCATCAGCCGCAGGTGAATGAAGATGCTGCGCCAGCTGCACCAAATCAATCCATGATTGATGCCGCTATAGCGCGGGCAAAACAACGTGCGACACGGCGCGGTTAATTTCTATTTTACAAGGTTAAAATTCATGACAAATCGCGCATTGCTAGAGCAGCGGTTGGCGCAGGCGCGTGAAGCCTTGCACAAATTGCTGACAGGCGCCTCAACGGTTCAGCTGAGTTATCAGGGTGAAAGCATCACCTATAGTAGTTCGGATGAAGGCCGTTTGCGTAATTATATCCGCGAGCTGGAAAGTCAGCTCGGTTTGCGTAGCGGGCGCACACGCTCAAGGCGGGTGGTGTTTGGATGAGCACAGTCATTCTTGATCAAAACGGCACGCCATTGCCTGAGCGTGTGCGCGTTGCTGCGCGCAGACGTGCTGCAATGAATGCGGCGGCTTATACGGCTGCAGGCTTTGACCATTCGTCGATGGCTTCATGGAACCCTGGCACTTATTCCGGCCAGTCTGCTTTAGGCTTGTCGCGTGATACGGCGACTGATCGTATCAATGATGCGGTTCGCAATTCCGGTTGGGCTTCAGCTGGTGTCAGCCGTTTGGTTGATAATGTTGTTGGCACCGGTTGGCGGTTGTCCTCAAAGCCAAATGCCAGAACACTGAACTTGAGCGAAGATGAAGCCGATGAGATCGGCGATCAGATTGAGGCGCTTTGGTCTGACGTGGCAACTGATCCGGGCAATTGGTTTGATGCGGAACGCACCAAATCGATCTCCGGCCTTCTCGGTCTTGCTGCAAGGCATCGCTTCACTGATGGTGAGGCATTGGCGGTGTTACCATACCGGATGGGAGCCATCGGTTATGGCACTTGCGTTCATATTATTGATCCGGCGCGGCTTTCTAATCCGTTGGGGCAGGTCGACACAGATCTGCTTCGTGATGGTGTCGAGCTTGATGAATATGGTGCACCGGTTGCTTACAATATCCGCAAGGCGCATCCAGGTGATGTGTTTATGCGCCAAAGGGAAATGTTCATCTGGGAACGTGTCGAGCGCGAGGATGGCTATGGCCGTCCGCATGTGGTGCATTCATTTGATGCCCAACGCGCTGGAATGACCCGCGGTGTATCACGTTGGGCAAGCGTGCTTCAGCAGCTCAAACAGGTCTCCGACTATAATGATTATGAACTGCAGGCGGCAGCTTTAAATGCTGTGATGGCAGCATTCATCAAAACACCGCTTGATATGGATCAACTGGCGGATTCCTTTGGCGGCACAGATAGCAATAAGGCGCTTAATGCACTGACTATGGCGCAATCCGCGGCTTATCAGGCCGATCCGATCCGTTTACGCGGGGCGCAGATTAACTTTCTTAATCCGGGTGAGGAAGTTGAATTTACAAAATCCGAGCATCCGAATGCTGCTTTTGAAGTGTTTGTGAATGCTGGCTTGCGCAATGTGGCAGCGGCTATTGGTCTGACCTATGAGCAGCTGACTATGGACTGGTCAAAGGTCAATTACTCTTCGGCGCGTGCAGCTCTCTTGGAAATCTGGCGCAGTCTTTCTTCAGAAAAGCACTCGTTTGCTCATTCCTTCATGCAGCCGATTTATCGGGCATGGCTGGAAGAGGTCTTTGATCGCAGGCTCATTAGGCTGCCGTCTCGTGCTGTGTCGTTTGAGGCTAATCCAGCTGGATGGGTCAGGGCTGCCTGGATCGGTAGTGGTCGCGGTTGGGTGGATCCGGAAAAGGAAGCCAAGGCAACGGCTATCCGATTGGCCACAGGTATCACTACGCAGGAATCCGAGTCCGCTGAACAGGGGCGCGACTGGAAAGAAGATATGATGCAGCGGGCGCGTGAGCAGAAATATGCAGAAAAGCTCGGCATCAAGTCGGGTGAAAATGCCAGTGCCGGTGTGGTGTCACGTTTTGTAAGCTCACCAGAAACGCAAGATCAGGATGATGAGGAAGAGAATAAAACATGATTTCCTATGCAATGCCTGAGATCGCGGCCCGCTTGTTCAATACACCTTTGATGCTGAATGAAGGCAAAGCCAATATTATAGCTCGCGCCTTTGGGCCACGGGTGCTGGGACGTGAGGTTGATGTGCAAAGCGGCACGCAGCTGGGCGTCCTCACTGAGGATATGCGGAGCCTGCGAGATGGTTGGACAGGTGAGAAAATCTACAATGGTCCGAAGATGGTCGGCAATGTTGCTGTCATCGAGGTGGAAGGTTCACTTGTCCATAAAGGCGCATGGGTTGGTAAATCTTCCGGTGTTACCTCGTATGAGGGATTGAACATCCAGATTGCTGATTGCATGAGCCGTGAGGATATCAAGGGTGTTGTGTTTGAGATCGACAGCTTTGGTGGTGAGGTCGACGGGTGCTTTGATTGTGCAGAGGGTTTGTTTGCATTGTCAGCTCAAAAGCCAACCATTGCGATCTTAACTGATCATGCTTGTTCAGCGGCTTATTTGATTGCATCTGCCTGCCGCCAGATTGTCATCCCATCTACCGGATATGCCGGATCGATTGGTGTGATTTCGATGCATATTGATGCATCTGAATGGGCAAAGAAACAGGGCATTGGTGTTACCATTTTAAGAGCGGGCGAAAAGAAAGCCCGCCCTGGTACATTTGAGGCCATGTCAGATCAGGAATATGCAGAGGCTATTTCTGATCTGGAAGAAATGCGCATGGAATTTGCGCAAAATGTTGCGCGTTACCGCGAGGGCAGACTGAGCCTAGATGAGATCATGGCGACTGAAGCCGATACTTATCGCGGTGAAAAAGCGCGTTCCCTTGGACTTGTGGATGCTGTGGCTTCACCAAGGGATGCTTTTGAGAGTTTCATTGCTGCAGCGGCCACGTAACGGTCTCAAGTTTTATACAACTCCACAATAATCAAATAGGAAAATCAGATGTCATTAGCACGCGCTATTAAGGCTGCCGTGAGCGGCCAGTCTATGAAATCACGTCTTGAGGAAGAAAAGCCTGAAGACCTGGAAGAAGAGCATCGTGAAGACGATGTGAATGATGATGAACAACACGACAATGATGCTGAAGGCGATGAAGATGAAAAGCCTGAAGCTGATGAAGACGATGTTGTCACGGAAGATGAAGACGATAAGCCGAATGCTTTTGCCCGTGGTCGCCGTGCGGAAAAGTCCCGTATGTCGGCCATTCTTGGCTCTAATGCTGCAGATCGCAATCCGTCATTGGCCGCGCATCTGGCGTTTAAAACCTCGATGAGCGCGAAAGATGCGGTTGCGACTTTGAAGGCAAGCGGTGGCAGTCAAGCGCAAGGCGGTAATTTGGCATCACGCATGCAGGGGCGGGTGCCTGCCTTGGGAAATGGTGGTGGGGCATCTAAGCCCCGATCCGCTGATGATGCGCTTGTGATGTTCGCCAAAAACCGCAACGCCTCGCGCAAATAGTGCGGCCAAACCTCACGAAAGGATCGAATGATGAAGACCCAAGATTATAATCCGGGTGATCTGCTGGTTGGCGATTATCCGGTTGCCGTGCGCACGGTGACGATTGCACAAGGTCAGGTGTTAAAGCGCGGCACCGTTATCGGAGATACTGGCAGTGCCTTTGTCTTGTCTGAATCGGCAAGCACGGATGG
>JAEWHQ010000147.1 GCA_023387715.1 Pseudomonadota bacterium
GGCTGTGGCTCTATCGTCTGAATTAATCGGGCAATTTAAAGCGATTGTCGGTGATGCATATGCCTTGACCGATCAGACCGATATCGCTCCTTATCTGACCGAACAGCGTGACCTTTATCACGGGCGCTCAATGCTTGTTCTGCGCCCTTCCGGCACTGAGCAGGTTGCAGCTATTTTAAAACTTGCCAGTGAAAGCGGAACGGTAATTGTGCCGCAAGGCGGCAATACGGGGCTGGTTGGTGCGCAGCAGCCGGACGAAAGCGGTAAAGCTGTAATTTTATCGCTTGGTCGTATGAATAAAATCCGTGCCCTTGATCCGGTCGGCAATCTGATCACCGTTGAAGCCGGTGTGATCTTGCAAAATGTGCAAGAAGCGGCAGATAAACAAGACCGCTTGTTTCCCTTGTCGCTTGGCTCGGAAGGCTCTTGCCAGATAGGTGGCAATTTAAGTTCCAATGCGGGCGGCACAGCGGTGCTCGCTTACGGCAATATGCGCGAGCTTTGCCTGGGGTTGGAAGTGGTATTGCCGACAGGCGAGATTTTAAATGATCTGCGCTACGTCAAAAAAGACAATAGCGGCTATAATCTCAAAGATTTATTTATTGGTGCAGAAGGCACTTTAGGCGTTATCACCGCGGCTGTATTGAAGCTTTTTCCCAAACCTAAAGGCAAGGCTGTTGCCTATGCAGGGCTAAAATCGCCTGCTGCTGCACTGCAATTATTTAAAATTGCCACCGAAAAGGCAGGCTCCAGCCTAACCGGTTTTGAACTGATGCCGCGCATCGGCGTGGAGTTTACTGTCAAACATGTGGAAGGCGCACGCGATCCGCTGCAAGCGCCGCATGATTGGTATGTGCTGATTGATATTTCTTCAAACCGCTCACAAGAAGACGCGCAAAGCCTGATGGAAGATATTCTGTCCGTGAGTTTTGAGGCCGGTATTGTGCAGGATGCAGCATTGGCTGCCACTATCGCACAGGCACAATCTTTTTGGAAAATGCGTGAGGAAATGTCTTGGGCGCAAAAGCCTGAAGGTGGCTCAATCAAACATGATATTTCTGTACCTGTCGCAGCCATTCCGGCTTTCATTGAGGACGCAAGCCGAACTGTGATGGAAATGGTTCCGAACGCGCGTATCGTTTGCTTTGGTCATATTGGCGATGGCAATTTACATTTTAACATTTCGCAGCCAATTGGTGCCGAAAAACAAGCATTTTTGGGCCTTTGGGCGGCAGTTAATCATGAAGTTCATGCCATTGTGGATAAGTATCATGGCTCAATTTCAGCCGAACACGGCATTGGCCAACTGAAACGTGAAGAACTTTTGCACTATAAATCACCTGTTGCTTTGGATTTGATGCGCCGTATTAAACGGGAACTTGATCCGTCCGGCATTATGAACCCCGGAAAAATATTATAAAACAATGTCTTAATGGATATTGAGTACTTGAAGCGCAATTGTAGCAAGATTGATACAGTTGCGCGTTGTTGTCTTTATAAGGTTTCCGAAGTGTTACAGGCGTTTTTGTTCTGGTAACCAATAATAATGGTCAGGATTTCTTAACCTAACTTCTTAAAGTCGTCGGTAATAACCATCGCCTATTGTTACCTGCAACGAAGCCGCAAAGGCTCGCAAAGTGAAGCCTTAAAAGAGGTTCGCAGGCAAACAGGGCGTAAGATGCGTAAACAGCAACAACAACAGCCGGTATGGGCAAACAGAGAGCTGCGGCTCAACCCGTTTCGTTTTCCGCAAGTGGTCAGCTATGCTAATCACGAGAGCGAAGAGCTGGTGACTTTTACCCTTAACGAACGTGGCGCTGTTATTCGCCGCGTAATGCCGTCAAGCGGCACGCCAATGTCTGTTTCGCTGCCTGCATCTGCATTTATTGGCGTGACGGCACGTGCGGCGGAGGATGCGGATGGCCATATCACTGTAACGCTTGAGCTGATGCATGCTGATCCGCAATTGTCGGTGCCGTTGCTGGTAGCGCATGATCTGGCTGATGTGGCCGATGACTGGCGCGCATGGGCAAGTGCTTTTGACCTGCCGATGATGCTGGTTGAAGAAGACGGCGTTGCACGTTGCTTGGATGAAAGCACGAGCCTGACAGCGAGCGAGCAGGGGACACAGAAGAATATCCGCCGCCCGCGTTTTATTGCCCGTCACAAAACATCCGGTTTAGGCATGCGACTGGTGGTCGGTGGCAAAGCTGTTATTACGCCGCGTTAAGCGTTTAATATTGTTTTTGCGGCCTGCAAAATATGCGCGCCGCCAATGATGCTTTGTTTAAGCGCCATTGTTTCCGGCAAAATATAAGCACTGAAAAACTGGCTGAGATGAATGCGGGCTTCCTGATTGTCGCTTAAAGCGGAGCGCAACAAATAGGCCGCTCCCGCTGTCAGCGATAAAAGCCTTAAATAAGCTGTTGCACCGGCCAGTGCATCATCTGTTTTTTTATTCGCCAGACATTCCTGACAATAGCTGGTGGCTTGTTTCAGATCATTGATCGCATTGCTAAGCGCTGTGCCGCATTGTTGCAGCTCCGGCATTTGGGCTTGCGTCGCTGCGTCTGCTTCTTGGCTAAGTTCAGCAATAAATCCGTGAATATGCTGGCCATCTTCCAGTGGCAACTTGCGCGTGACAAGATCAATCGCCTGAATGCCGTTCGTGCCTTCATAAATCGGTGTGATGCGTGCATCACGCAGTAATTGTGCAGCACCCGTTTCTTCTATATAGCCCATGCCGCCATGCACCTGCACACCAAGGGATGCAACCTCCACGCCTGTATCGGTAGAAAAGGCTTTGGCAAGCGGGGTGAGAAGGCTGGCACGATTTGCCCAAAAATCTTGTTGGTCCGGCTCAGCCATATTGGCCATGTCGAGCGCAAAGGCGCAATTATAGGCAATCGAGCGGGCGGCCTGCGTCAACGCTTTCATGGTGAGCAACATGCGTTGCACATCAGGATGAACAATAATGGCTTCTGCCTGCGCAGATGAGGGCGTGCCGCTGCTTCGCCCCTGCATACGTTCTTTGGCGTAAGCTATAGCTTTTTGGGTGGCCGCTTCAGCAACGCCGACGCCTTGGATGCCGACTAGCAAACGGGCATTGTTCATCATGGTGAACATGCAGGCAAGGCCACGGTTTTCTTCACCGATCAAATAGCCGACAGCACCGGATTCATTGCTTTCGGCGTTGCCGTCACCAAAAATCCCTTTACTATCACCAAAAATCATTGTGCAGGTAGGGGAGGCGTGAATGCCGAGTTTATGCTCCAGTCCGGCACAAAAAACATCATTGCGCTGGCCGAGGCTTCCATCTTGTTTGCTTAAAAACTTCGGCACCAGAAACAGCGAGATGCCTCTGCTGCCTTCCGGTGCATCAGGCAGACGTGCAAGCACCAGATGAATGATATTGTCGGTCAGATCATGTTCGCCATAGGTGATAAAAATCTTCTGGCCGAAAATACGATAAGTGCCGTCATCGCGCCGCTCCGCACGGCAGCGCAGCGCGCCAAGATCAGAGCCTGCTTGTGGTTCCGTCAGGTTCATGGTGCCCATCCATTCGCCGGAAATCAGCTTGGGCAAATAGAGGTCTTTGATGGCTTGGCTTGCGTGCTGTTCCAGTGCTTCAACCGCGCCGATGGTGAGAATAGGGCCAATGGCAAAACCGAGCGAGCCAGCATTCCACATTTCATTGACGGCAACAGAGAGCGACACCGGCAGCCCCTGGCCGTCATAATCTGTTGCGCCGGTCAGGCTGTTCCATCCGGCGGCTGCCCAATCCTGATAAAGCTCTTTCCAGCCTTTGGCCGTGGTGACGTGTGCTTTTTGTAAAGTCGCACCTTCCTGATCGCCTGACTGGCGCAGTGGAACAATGCGATTTTCAGTAAAGCGCGCAGCCTCATCCAGAATTGCACTGAGCAGATCTTGGCTTAGATCGCCAAAGCGCTCTTCCTGTAATACCTGCTCAAGTCCTGTGGTTTTTGTGCCGGTGACTTTGAGCAATGTGTGCAAAATATCCGTGACGGGTGCGCGATACATGAAGTCCTCCATCTGTCATGCTTATGATAGAAGTATCGGCTGGGTTTAGAGGGGTCAATGAGCGTTTTTACTTATAAGGGATATAAAAAAAATCCCGCCTTTTTGGGGCGGGATTTTAAACTTATTGCTCTTGCTCGCGGATAATGGCGCGCCAGCCGATGTCGCGTCGGCAGAAACCATTTGGCCAGTCGATCTTTTCAATCGCTTCATAAACCTTGGTCTGGGCTTCGCTCACTGAACCGCCGGTTGCTGTCACATTCAAAACGCGTCCGCCATTGGCAACAAGATTGCCGTCTTTCAGCGCGGTGCCAGCATGGAAGATTTTGACATCTTCGGTTTTCGCCGCTTCGTCGAGGCCTTTGATTGCGCTGCCTTTTTGCGGTGCTTCCGGATAGCCTTTGGCTGCCATGACGACAGTCAGTGCAGTTTCATCAGAAAATGTCGGGCTGACTTCATCAAGTTTGCCGTCAGCAGAAGCAGCCAGCAGTTCCAGCAGGTCAGATTGCAGGCGCATCATCAGCACCTGACATTCAGGATCGCCAAAACGGGTGTTATATTCAATCAGCTGCGGGCCGTCTTTGGTGATCATCAGACCGGCAAAGAGAATGCCCGAAAACGGATGGCCAAGCTCTGCCATACCGCGCATGGTTGGCTCGATCAGCTCTTTCATGGTGCGCTCAACCATTTCGGCAGGCATCACTGGCGCTGGTGAATAAGCGCCCATACCGCCGGTGTTCGGCCCCGTGTCGCCGTCGCCCACGCGCTTGTGGTCTTGTGCGGTGCCGAAAGGAATTGCGGTTTTGCCATCGCACAGGCAGAAGAAGCTTGCTTCTTCACCATCAAGATAGGCTTCCACGACAACTTCTGCGCCAGCCTGACCAAAAGCCCCTTCAAAGCAGGCATCAACGGCTTCCAGCGCATCTTCCAGCTCCATCGCAACAACCACGCCCTTGCCAGCAGCAAGGCCATCAGCTTTTACCACAATTGGTGCGCCTTGCTGGCGGATATAGGCTTTGGCTTTGGGCGCATTGTTGAAGCGGCCATAAGCACCGGTGGGAATGTTGAAACGGGCGCAAAGGTCTTTGGTAAAGCCTTTCGAGCCTTCAAGCTGTGCAGCGCCTTGTGAAGGGCCAAACACGCGGATGCCGTTTTTGCGCAAAGAATCGCTCAAACCATCAACAAGCGGCGCTTCTGGGCCAACAACGACGAGATCGATTGCTTTTTCTTTGGCAAATGCAACCACCGCATCGTGGTCTTCGACATTGAGGCTAACCAGTTCAGCGTGGTCAGCAATACCGGGATTGCCCGGTGCACAATAGAGTTTATCAAGCAGTGGTGAGGCTGAGATTTTCCATGCTAAGGCATGTTCACGTCCGCCGCAACCAATCAACAGGACTTTCATAACTTGCTCCATCTTCGCTTGATCAGTAATAAGAGAGTATGTTGCTGGTTGTCTATTGACGAATGGGCAGACGGGCAAGGCCAAAGGCAAAGATTTTTCATGCTTTTGGTATGCTCAACGGCAAAAGCTTGAAAATTTTGAACAGGACAGATCGCATTATGGCGTCATCAAAAGCAGATCAGCATATTCAATCACGGGATGCCCGTGGTCGCGTTAAGGATGCGCCGTCCGGTCACTGGGCTTATAAAATACTTCCGCCTGCGCTTTGGCCTTATGCGCAGCTGGCACGCTGGGATCGTCCGATTGGCTGGCAGTTGTTGCTGTGGCCGTGCCTGTGGTCAACCGCATTGGTGGCCGGAGCAGGGCTTGCCAATGTGGATGCAACAAGCGTTGAAAGCGTTTGGAGCGTCCTGCCGTCCATCTGGCATATTATTTTGTTCACCATTGGCGCAATTGCGATGCGCGGTGCTGGCTGCACCTATAATGATCTGGTTGATCAGGACATTGATGACAAAGTTGATCGCACCCGTTCGCGTCCGCTGCCATCAGGGCAGGTAACGCGCAAACAGGCTAAGATTTTTCTGGTTTTGCAGGCACTGGTTGGTTTGGCAGTTGTTTTGCAATTCAACTGGTTTTCGATTTGGTTGGGCGTTGGGTCGCTGGCGATTGTCGCAGCCTATCCGTTTATGAAGCGCATCACCAACTGGCCGCAATTTGTGCTGGGGCTTGCTTTCTCATGGGGCGCGTTGATGGGCTGGGCGGCTGATCGCGGCAGCCTCGCGCTGGCACCTGTGCTGCTTTATATAGGCTCGATCATGTGGGTCATCGGTTATGACACCATCTATGCTCATCAGGATAAGGAAGATGATGCGCTGGTGGGCGTACGCTCGACCGCGCGTTTATTCGGTGCCCGCACGAAACAGGCTTTGTTTGTGCTTTATGGCGGTGCATTGATTTGTTTTGCCGCAGCTTTTGCGGTTGCGGAAGTGCCGATGCCGGCTTTGGCCGGATTGCTTGCAGCAGCGGCACATATGTTCCGCCAGATCAGGGTGCTGGATATTGATAATCCGGATCAGTGCCTGCATTTGTTTAAATCCAATCACATTGTCGGATTTTTGATTTTTGCAGGGCTTGTCTTCGGTTCGCTTTGGTTTGTGATTAAGCCGCTCATTTGAGCGGCTTAATTTTTTGCGTTTTACGGGTAGAGACGGGCAGACTGCCAATCTGATTCTGGGTCAGGACGCGTAAATTGCACGCGGTCATGCAGGCGGAAGGCACGGTCATGCCAGAATTCGATGGATGTCGGACGGATTCTAAAGCCTG
Source organism: Pseudomonadota bacterium (assembly GCA_023387715.1). Taxonomy (GTDB): domain Bacteria; phylum Pseudomonadota; class Alphaproteobacteria; order Rhizobiales; family Rhizobiaceae; genus Paenochrobactrum; species Paenochrobactrum glaciei. The sequence goes on from JAEWHQ010000147.1 coordinate 6,767, forward strand.
ACCAGTAGCTCGGGCGCGGAATTGAGCCGATTGCATAACGGGTGGTGTATTCGGCAACTGCTTTTTCTAAGGCAAAACGGCTTTCCAGCGGGCGCGATTGCTTGGAAGCCCAGGCGCCAATGCGGCTGCCGCGGGCGCGCGATGCATAATATTCATCGGCTTCAGCATCGCTTACTTTTTCGACCGGTCCGCGCACGCGCACCTGACGGCGCAGGGATTTCCAGTGGAAACACATGGCGGCTTTTTCGGCAAAAAGCACTTCACGACCCTTTTGGCTTTCGTAATTGGTGTAAAAAACAAAGCCCCGTTCGTCAAAGTCCTTCAGCAAAACCATACGCACATTTGGCATGCCATTTTCGTCGACGGTTGCAACTGCTACGGCATTAGGATCATTAGGTTCAGAAGCTTCCGCTTCCTTCAACCATTCACCAAACAGTTGAAATGGTTCTGCTGCTTGCGTAAAGTCACCATTCGTTAACTTGCTATCGCTCATAATCACGCCTTTATCGCACCAAAAAAAGGAAACGCATTGGTCAGCCGTAATGCGCACCTTATGTTAAAGACAAGTTCCGCACCGTCGATCGCAGCCAAATGCCATCGTTGGGTGGCATTGTGCAGCCTGATTTTTGTCACTGGCTGCGCCATGGGTGGCGTCAGTATCGAAAGTGCCGTTCCTGATAAATCATCCATAACAGGTTCGGTTACCCCTTCACAACAGCCGGATACGGACAATGAAACGCTTTCTGACCGCAATGCCATCCGCAATGTGGTGTCTGGACTTGATTTCAACACATGGGGCATGAAGCCGGTGCCGTGGGCAAATCCCGATACAGGCAGTCAGGGCGTGATTAATCAGGTTTCTGAGGTGCAGAAAACGGATGGTCTGTGCCGTGAATTTGAAACATCACGACAGGCATTTAACGGCGTTTCGCTCTATCGCGGTGAAACTTGTATGCGAAAAGGTGGCGATTGGGTGCTGAAATCCTTCGCACCTTTGTAATTATTGCGCTTTATTTGCACTTAACCTGTCATTTTTTACGCGTTTCAGAGAATAAATCTGGAACTTTGCGGCTATGATGCGCATATATGATTTAACTATGTTATTTTATCTATCATTCGTGAGAGAGGGTGTATATGCGCGATCCCTATAGCGTGCTGGGCGTCGCTAAATCTGCGAAGCCCGAAGAAATTAAATCTGCATTTCGTAAGCTGGCGAAAAAATACCATCCGGATCAGAATAAAGATGATCCGCAGGCTCAGACCAAGTTTTCTGAGATCAATCAGGCTTATGAAATCATTGGTGATAAAGACCGCCGTGCGCAATTTGACCGCGGCGAGATTGATGCTGAAGGTAAGCAGACCTTTCAGGGCTTTGGCGGCGGCGGTGCGGCGGGTGGTGATCCGTTTGCAGGCTTTCGTCAAGGTGCTGGTCAGGGTGGTTTCCGTCAAGGCGGCGGCTTTGGCGGTGCGGAAGATATTTTCAGCGAGATTTTTGGCGGTGGTTTTGGTGGCGGGCGTCAACGTGCCAGCCGTCCTGCCAAGGGTGCCGATTTGTCGGCTACGATTTTCGTGAGCCTTGAACAGGTGATGGGCGCCGAAAAAGTCGAAGCTGTTTTCCCGAATGGCAAAAATCTGGCAATCAAGCTGCCGGCCTTTGTGGAAGATGGACAGGTGATCCGTCTGAAAGGGCAGGGCGAGCAACCTATGGGCGGTGTTGCCGGTGATGCGATGGTGACGGTCAAATTCAGGACGCATCCGCGTTTTGAAGTGAAGGGTCGTGATCTGCATCTGGATTTGCCGGTCAGCATTAAAGAGGCTGTGCTTGGAGGCCGTGCGGAAGTGGAAACACTAACCGGACGTCTCGCAGTTAAAGTCCCGGAATGGTCAAGTTCTGACAAAGTACTGCGCTTGAAAGGCAAAGGTTTGCCGGTCAAAACAGGCGGACATGCCGATTTGTTTGTGCATATTCGTCTGATGTTGCCGGAAAACGGTGACGAAGCTTTGAAAGCATTTTTTGAAAAAGCAGATGCTTCGTAATAAAATCAGCCAATAATCATGCAATATTCACGCAAACTTGTGCTTGAATTTATAAAGTGAATGGTTTTATTACGTTACTCAACTAAATTATAGTGCCTTGGAAGGTGCCGGTTCCGTTTTGAACCGGCATTTTTTCGGGATTTCATAGGAATGAATCCTCATTATCACCAGCAATGATGGTCGTGAGGATTTGTTTTTTCATGTCATTTCACTCACATTGCTTGAACCTTGCGCCTAGCTGTGCAATAGGGCAAGTAGTGAATAATTTCGATGAGGACCGGTGTATGACCGCAAAGTCTGGGTTGTTGCAAGGCAAACGCGGATTGATTTTAGGCGTAGCCAATAATCGGTCAATCGCCTGGGGTATAGCAAAAGCTGCTCATGAGGCGGGGGCTGAACTGGCTTTTACCTATCATGGTGATGCTCTTAAGAAGCGCGTAGAACCACTGGCAGCAGAATTAGGCGCATTTGTTTGCGGCGATTGTGATGTTGCTGATGGTGCCAGCATTGATGCTATTTTTGAAACATTGGAACAGAAGTGGGGCAAGCTTGACTTCGTCGTGCATGCCATCGGCTTCTCCGATAAGGATGAGCTGACTGGTCGTTATGTCGACACGTCAGAAGCCAACTTCAACAATACCATGTTGATTTCAGTTTATTCGCTGACAGCGATTTCGCGTCGTGCAGAAAAACTGATGAAGGACGGCGGCTCCATTTTGACGCTGACCTATTATGGTGCAGAAAAAGTTATGCCTAACTACAATGTTATGGGCGTGGCAAAGGCTGCTCTTGAAGCCAGCGTTAAATATCTGGCGGTTGATTTAGGCCCGCAGAACATTCGCGTTAATGCGATTTCCGCAGGTCCGATCAAGACGCTTGCTGCTTCCGGCATTGGTGATTTCCGCTACATTCTGAAGTGGAACGAGTATAACGCACCACTGCGTCGTACCGTGACCATTGATGAAGTGGGTGATGTGGGTCTGTACTTCTTGTCAGATCTTTCCCGTTCAGTGACCGGTGAAGTTCATCACGCAGATTCTGGCTATCATGTCGTTGGCATGAAAGCTGTCGACGCTCCGGATATTTCTGTCATTAAAGATTAAAGGTGTCGCTGTGACCCGGGAAATTATTTACTTTTCGCGTCACGGCGAAACTGACTGGAATGTTTCACAACGCGTTCAGGGTCAGCTTGATATCGACATTAATGATAATGGCAGATCTCAGGCTGACCGGAACGGGTTGATGCTGAAAGAACTGATCGGCACGGCCGACGGTTTTGATTTTGTTGCAAGCCCTTTGCGCAGAACGCGCGAAACGATGGAGCGTATCCGTCGTGGCATGGGGCTTGATCCTTCCGCATACCGCACCGATCCTTTGCTGATGGAAGTCAATTTTGGCGACTGGCAGGGCTTTATGCTGGAAGATATCGCGAAAAAACGCGATGATCTCATCCATGAGCGTGCCCACGATAAGTGGAACTTTGTGCCGCCGGGTGAATTTGCTGAAAGCTATCAGATGCTCTCAGAGCGCATCCAGCAATGGATTGCGACCGTTGACCAGAAAACTGTCTGCGTTACCCATGGTGGCTGCATCCGCACCCTGTTTCATGTCTATGGTGGTTTGGACGGCCATGATGCCGCCAATCTGGTGATTCCGCAGGATAAAATCCTGAAACTGGAAAATGGCCAGCTGAGCTGGCACTGAGTTTCCTTAACTAGTCACGAAAATCAAAAACAAGAACTCCTTGAACATCAAGCAAGGGGCCAACCAGTTTTTTGAAATTGTGATGGGCTGCATCGTAAAATTGCGGGTCATGAACCAGCGGTTCTCCCACATAATAATTACGGTCGCCCTCGGAGTTAAAGGTGACAATAAAACCAAGTGTAAAGCCTTGGCTCGCACCTTCACCGCTCATTTGGTCGCCATAAGAGATCGATTGAATGTAGGGCTTGCCATCGCGCAGGCAGCCCTGTTGCAGGCTTTTAAATTCTGCTGCGACCTGATCTTTTTGTGCTGTTGTCACATCGGCCTTAAAACGAAACAGAACAATATGTCTGATCGTGCCGGGTTTATAATCACTCTTTGTAAATTGAGCCGCGCCGACACGGTTTAAATTTTCCAGCAACTGGGTTTCTGCCGGTAATGCTTGGCTGATTACTGCCATGAAAATATCTTTTAAAAACTGAAAGTGTTAGCTCTGCCGCTCATTGGGGCAAAGCTTTGAGGTAAATTCACACAATCAAGGGGCGTCTTGCAGGTCGGTGACATAGCGCACGTCATCCACCTGATCATAAAGAATGATCACCTTCATACCCGGTTTGATAAAACTGTAATCAAACTCGTCAGGCAGTTGGTAGCGTTTATTGTCATCAAGTGTGATGGTTTCATTGGCTTCATCGATGGAGCGTATTTTACCCTCGACATCTTCTGCCATCACGCTGGTGGTGAAAAGCGATACAATAATAAAAGCAAGGCCGAATAGATATTGCATGTCTGCGCCTCTTTTTTGTGTTGCTGACCGGTTGCTGCGATTCGGTCATTGCGGCACGGTCAGAATATTTTATGATAACATTTTGCTGTGCCAGCGACTTACTCAATTTTAGTCGTAGATTGGATTGTCTCTGTTTGCCTGTATATTGTGTCAAAATGAGAGTTTTAACGGGGTTAAATCAGGGAAATAGTACTGAAATAGCAGCATTCTTCTGCGCCTTGTTTGACCTTGAGGCAAAAGCTTCATAAAAACAGATCAGTCTTATAGTACCGGCACATAAAATTCAGGCGCGCACATGTCTCACAATAGTTTCGGCCATCTTTTCCGCGTTACCACATGGGGTGAAAGCCATGGGATAGCTTTGGGCTGTATTGTTGACGGATGTCCTCCGGGCATCACTTTTACTGAGGCAGAGATCCAGTCTTATCTGGATAAGCGCAAGCCGGGTCAGTCTAAATATACCACACAGCGCCGCGAGCCGGATCAGGTGCGTGTGCTTTCGGGTGTGATGCTGGGTGAGGATGGCGTGACCATGACCACCACCGGCACACCGATTTCGATGATGATCGAAAACACCGATCAGCGCTCAAAAGACTATGGTGAAATCGCCCGTCAATACCGTCCGGGTCATGCCGATTACACCTATGATGTTAAATATGGCATTCGTGATTATCGCGGTGGCGGACGTTCATCAGCGCGTGAAACAGCTGCCCGTGTGGCCGCCGGTGCTATTGCCCGCAAGATTGTTCCGGGTTTGAAGGTGCGTTGCGCATTGGTTGCTATGGGCGTGCATGATATTGATCGCAGCCGCTGGGACTGGAATGAAGTCGATAATAATCCGTTCTTCACGCCTGATGCCGGTTCGGTTGAAGTGTTTGCTAATTACCTTGATGGTATTCGCAAATCGGGTTCTTCTGTTGGTGCTATTCTGGAAGTGGTTGCCGAAGGTGTGCCTGCTGGAATTGGTGCGCCGCTTTATGCCAAACTCGATCAGGACATTGCCAGCAATCTGATGTCGGTTAATGCAGTTAAAGGCGTTGAAATCGGCAATGGTTTTGAAGCCGCCCGTTTAACCGGCGAACAAAATGCCGATGAAATGCGCGTGGATGCGGATGGTAATCCGCATTTCCTTTCCAACCATGCCGGTGGGATTTTGGGTGGCATTGCAACCGGTGCGCCGGTGATTGCACGTTTTGCAGTGAAGCCGACATCTTCCATTTTGACACCGCGTCGCTCTGTCGATGCGGATGGTAAAGAGGTGGATGTGGTGACCAAAGGCCGCCATGATCCGTGTGTTGGTATCCGTGCAGTGCCGATTGGTGAGGCAATGGTTGCTTGCGCCATTGCCGATCATTATCTGCGTCACCGCGGCCAGACCGGACGTTGAATCACATTCTCCGTGTTTTTATAGAAATCACTGAATCTTAAGAGGTTTTCTCTATGGCGACACGGCTTTATTGGCATGATGTTTTTCTCAAACATCTGACACCGGCCGGTCATCCTGAACGGCCGGATCGCCTTCGCGCTTTGTTGAGCGTGCTGGATGAGGGTGACTTTTATAATCTTGAAAGGGTGGAAGCACCACTTGGTGATGAAGCAGCCATCCTTTTTGCGCATAGTGAAAAATATGCCGAAACAATCAAAAAACTGATCTCGCTTTTTGATGGTGTAGATGCAGGATCAGATAAGCCCGAGCCGATCATTAAAATTGCCAATGACACTTATGCCAGTCCGCAAAGCTGGCAGGCAGCTTTAACGGCGATTGGCGCGGCCAATGCGGCTGTTGATGATGTCTTTAGCGGTCAGGCAGATAATGTGTTTATTGCGTCGCGTCCGCCCGGTCATCATGCCGAGCCGGAAGAGGCGATGGGTTTTTGTCTTTTTAATAATGCCGCCATTGCAGCCCGCTATGCACAAAAGCGCTATGAGGCAGAACGTGTCGCGATCATTGATTTTGATGTGCATCACGGCAATGGCACGCAAGCAATTTTTCAAAATGATAAAAGCGTGCTTTATTGCTCCACCCATCAGAAGCCGCTTTTTCCGG
>JAEWHQ010000189.1 GCA_023387715.1 Pseudomonadota bacterium
CTGCTGATCAAGCCCGAACTGCTGCATCAGCAGAAAAATCAGTTCCGAATCTGTGGTGCCGTGCTTTTGCATATAAATGTCATCAGACAAATGCGCTTCTAATCGGCGGCGCAAATGTTCAAAATGGCCGATCTGGCCATTATGCATAAAGCTCCAGCGTCCCGACACAAACGGATGGCAATTGGAACGGCTGGTCAAGCCGCCGGTTGAGGCGCGAACATGGGCTAAAAACAACCGTGATCTGATTTGGCGGGAAATGCTTTTTAAATTCTGATCCGACCATGCCGGCAAAATATCCCGATAAAGACCGGGCTCGGTGCGATTGCCATACCAGGCAACCCCGAAACCATCACCATTGGTGCGGGTTTTAGCCTGTGTTGCTTCATGACTTTGCACAATCAGCGAATGGCAAGGCGATGCAATAATATCTTCCAGATAGACTTCAGGTCCGAGATAAGCAGCCCAACGGCACATTGATTTGATCCAGATTAAAGCATTTACATAAGATCATGCTTCGCGTGACACGCCAAGCCCCCATGTTTTCAACTACGATTTGCGGGAGCTGCATGATCTGCGCTCAGAATTTCCAGATAAAAATGGCAAAAATAATGTAAAATCAGGACACAAAAAATTTAACACGAAAAAAGTTCTGGGCTTTCTTCACCTCGCGCGTCTTTCTGATATAAGTTTAGCGCTATATACGTTATGAGCGACCTCAAGTTCATCTCCTTTGATGGAAAGGCCTCCCCCATGACCAATTCTACTTCCGCCACAGCGTCTCAGCCGACGTTAAATATTATTCGCCTTGAGAGCGCCGTTGGCCTTGATCTGCCCAGCTATGAAACAAGCGGTTCCGCAGGTATGGATATTCGCGCAGCCGTGCCAACCGATCGTCAGATCGTTTTGCTGCCGGGTCGCCGCGCTTTGGTGCCAACCGGTCTCGTTTTCGAAATTCCGGAAGGCTATGAAGTGCAGATCCGCCCGCGTTCGGGTCTTGCATTCAAGCACGGCATCACCTGCCTCAACACACCAGGCACTATTGATTCCGATTATCGCGGCGAAATTAAAATCCTGCTGATCAATCTCGGCGATGATGATTTCCGCATCGAACGCGGTATGCGCATTGCGCAGGCGGTTTTTGCACCTGTTATCCAGCCAAAAATCGTTGAAACCACTACAATCAGCGAAACAGAGCGCGGTTCAAACGGCTTTGGTTCAACCGGCACTGCCTGATTAAAAACCAAAAAATACCGGCAAAAGGCATTATTCTCGCCCTTTTGCCGGTATATCTGCGTCTGAAATCAACATTAAATATATTTAAACTTACGTTCATAAAGCCATTTTTACTAATAAAATCAGCACCCTAAATCACATTTCACTATAGGTGTGCAAATAACTCATATTTGCAACATATGCATAACCCTTTAATAGCCATTATCTCTGCTATGAAGGTCTACAAGTATTTCATAAGGTTTTTTCTTCTCAATGAACGACCAGCCAGTTATCACCACATCAGGTGCCGCTAAAGCAGCACCTCAAAAACGTAAATCTGCCCGTAAAACCTCTTATATCAAGTGGTTGCTGGTGATCGCCGTGCTGGCAGGCGGTGCTGTCTGGTATTGGCAAAGTGCTGGCGCGTCAAACGGGGGGACGACGACGCAACTGACACAAAAGGTCGTACGCGGCGATATTGAAAACGCTATTACCGCAGTTGGCACATTGAAAGCCTTGCGCAGTGTTAATGTCGGTGCACAGGTTTCCGGCCAGTTAAAATCGGTGAAAGTCGAAGTGGGCGATGAAGTCACTCAAGGCCAGCTTCTGGCTGAAATTGACCCCGCTCCCATTGAAAAACGCGTTGAAATGAGCAGCGCTCAATTAGACAATCTGGAAGCACAGCTGGTCAGTCGTGAAGCGCTGGCAAAAATCAAAAAACTGAATGCAGACCGCCAACGCGCACTGCTATCCACACGCGGCGTTTCGCAGGCAACGGTCGATCAGGCCGATGCTGATCTGGTGATTGCGCAAGCTGATGTCAAATCGCTGCGTGCACAGATCCGCCAGCAACAGGCACAAGTCGAGAGTGAAAAAGTTGATCTCGGCTATACAAAAATTTATAGCCCGATGAATGGCACCATCGTTGAGCAACCGTCTAAAGAAGGCGAAACACTCAATGCCGTGCAGAGCGCGCCAACTGTTGTCACCGTTGCTGATCTCACCATGCTCAGCGTGGAAGCACAGGTTTCAGAAGCCGATATCAGCCGTCTCAAAATCGGTATGGATGCTTATTTCACCCTGCTCGGCCAGCCGGGGAAACGCTATCAGGGTAAGTTGCGCCAGATCAAACCAACACCGGAAGTGCTCAACAATGTAGTGCTTTATTATGCACTTTTTGACGTACCCAACCCGGATGACGAATTAAAGATCAATATGAGTGCGCAGGTCTATTTCATTCAGGACAGCGCCAAAGATGCCATTCTGGTGCCAACATCAGCGCTCAAAGAAAGTCCGCGCGGCAAAGACGGTAAAACTGGCCCGTCCACCACAGTCACCGTGATGACAGCCTCCGGCACAACCCAAGAAAAGCCCGTCGAAATCGGCATCCGCAACCGCGTACAGGCGCAGGTTTTAAGCGGCCTCGAAGATGGTGACACTGTTGTCATCAGCAATGCGGCAGCCGATCAAGCCGGTGCAAACCGCAGAAATAATCGCAGACCGGGTATGTTCTAAGGGAGTGTGCTGATGTCTGCTTTGATTAAGCTCGATGATATTCGCAAATCCTTCCACAATGGCGATCTGTCAGTGGAAGTGTTGCACGGCATTTCCCTCGAAATCCAATCCGGTGAATTCGTTGCCATTATCGGCGCTTCCGGCTCCGGCAAATCCACCTTGATGAACATTTTGGGCTGTCTGGACAATCCAAGCAGCGGCCAATATCTGCTCGACGGTGAAGATGTTGCTGATCTGGATGCCGACGAACTGGCCGGATTAAGACGACGCACATTTGGTTTCATTTTCCAGAATTACAATCTGATCCCGACAGCCAGCGCGCAGGAAAATGTCGAGGTTCCGGCGATCTATGCCGGTATGTCACTGCATGAACGTCAGACACGGGCAGAAGAGCTGCTGACCACCTTAAACCTCGCCGACAGGCTTGATCACCGCCCAAATCAATTATCCGGTGGCCAGCAGCAACGTGTTTCTATTGCACGCGCCTTGATGAATGGTGGCCGGATAATTTTGGCCGATGAGCCGACAGGCGCACTAGACAGTAAAAGCGGTGATGATGTGATGGCACTTTTGCGTGCCATGCATGCGCAAGGCCACACTATCATTGTGATTACCCACTCGCGGGAAGTGGCAGAGCAGGCTGATCGTCTGATTGAAATTAAAGACGGCCACATTCTTTCCGACACTAATAAAATCGAAATTGTTAATGTAAATCATGCCACTGCCCTGCCCCAATCCTTCGGGCAGTGTGACACAAAAAGCATGATCCGTCTCAATGACTTCACCGAATCGGTCAAAATGGCTTTGCGTGCGCTTCGCGCCAATTTGTTTCGTACCATTCTGACATTGCTTGGTATTTTTATTGGCGTCAGTTCTGTCGTTGCCATGCTGGCAATCGGCGGTGGCGCACAAAAATCCATCCTTGAGCAAATCAATGCGATGGGATCGGATTTATTGCTGATCCGGCCGGGCATGGCTAATTTTCGTGGCAGTGGCGGGATCGCAACCCTTATCCCTGAAGATGCGACCGCCATTGAGCAACTACCCAATGTCAAATCCGCTGTGCCGGAAACAAGCGCCAGTGTGACGCTTCGCTATGGCAATGTGGATTATCAGTCTGCCGTTACCGGCACAGTTCCCGCCTTCACCACATCCAAATCATGGAAAATGGAACAGGGTGATTTCATCAACAATCACGATCTGGACACTTATGCTCCGGTGATCGTGCTTGGTTCAACCGTAGCCGACACGCTTTTTACCAATGGTGAAAACCCGCTTGGAAAATATGTGCTAGTGCAAAAAATTCCATTTCAGGTCATTGG
>JAEWHQ010000250.1 GCA_023387715.1 Pseudomonadota bacterium
CTTACTTTACTCAAGAACACACCAAATGACAGCTTAAAGTTGATAAAATATTGGTGACAAAAACGCGCTCCCACTATTGAAAACATTGCACTTTCTGACACGCCAAAACTCACCGAGTGTTACACGCGTTCACAAATGTCATTTCGAGGGTTGCGCCATAGGTTACACGCTGTTACATTGTGTGAAGACAGTGTTTTTTACGAATTTCCTGAATGAAACTGGGGACATATTCAGGCGAGAGAAAGGAATATGGCATGAGCGATCTGACAAGAACCGCACTTATGTATTCTATGATGATTATCAGCCTGAATACTGCACTGGCTATCGCAGTGATGGGTTTTGATCTTCTGCACTAATAAGAGTGCGAATGCAAAATTTTGATGAGCGTTTTGCAATTGACTAATAGATGAACATCAACCTGATGCTCATTAGCCACGGTCAGCCAAAACAGCCACTAAATGTTCTTGCGTTAAGAAGATTTTAATCCCCTGCACCTGAAACTGACATTGAGAGGTCAAGTTTTACAAAGCTAAGCCTCTCTTAAGAATCGGCTGATAGGTTAATTATCAGCAGCCTTGGCAGACAAAGCCAAAGCAAAACAGTTTTCTTGCCCTCCAGGCACATTTGAGAAAGAGCGTTTCATTGGCGATAATGAAGCGCTCTTTTTCCTTATCCGGCTCTATATTCACTGCTCAAAAAACATCTTCAACCCTATGCCCAAACAGCTCTGGACAAACAGCAGGACAACACCTACATTTGTCACAGCCGTACAATCCCGTACGGTCTTGTTCTCGGGGCGGGGTGCAATTCCCCACCGGCGGTATGAAGTTTGAAGTTCAGACTTTGAGCCCGCGAGCGCTTAAATTTGGGTGCCAAGTTTAAGGTCAGCAGATCCGGTGCGATGCCGGAGCCGACGGTATAGTCCGGATGGAAGAGAGCGAAAGAAGACTTGGAATCTGAGCGTCCCGACAGGAGACGTGCGGATTGTTGAGTATTTTTTTGTACGCCCTGTTTCTAGTTTCGTGAGGAACCTATGACACAGAGCTATCCGAACACAACTCCTTTCAAAGTTGCATTCATTCAGGCGCGCTGGCATGCCGATATTGTCGATGAAGCACGTAAAAGCTTTATCGAAGAAATTGCCAAGCTTTCCGGCAATAAAGTTGACGTCGAAATTTTCGATGTACCGGGCGCTTATGAAATTCCGCTGATGGCTAAAACACTGGCAGAAACCGGCCGCTATGCGGCGATTGCCGGTTGTGCTTTTGTGATCGACGGCGGCATTTACCGTCATGATTTTGTTGCAACTGCTGTAATCAACGGCATGATGCAGGTGCAGTTGGAAACCAATGTGCCGGTTTTGAGCGTTTCGCTCACTCCGCATCATTATCACAACAGCGAAGAACATCATCAGTTTTTCCATGCGCATTTCAAAATCAAAGGCGTGGAAGCAGCCCATGCTGCCATGCAGATCGTGTCTGAGCGTGCGCGCATCAAAGCACTGACCGCATAATCACATTTCTGAGTAATAAAAAATGGCGGGGTATTGATGCCCCGCCATTTTTATCAGTGCCATTTTATGGGTGCAGCACACGCTCCGCATGGGTGTAAATGTCAAACTCCTGCCCCCGCACCAAAGCGACCAGAGTAAGCCCCGCTTTTTCCGCCGTTTCGATGGCCAATTGTGTGGGTGCAGAAATTGCAGCCAATAAAGGCACACCGATGATCGCCGCCTTTTGCACCATCTCCACTGACAACCGGCTGGTCACCACCACCAACCCTTGGCTAGGCAGATAAATGTCACGCAATAATGCGCCCGCCAGCTTGTCCAGAGCATTATGCCGCCCGACATCCTCGCGCACGCAGACAACGCCCTGTTCGGGCACATAAAACCCCGCACCATGCACCGCACGCGTGGCTTCATTCAACTTTTGCTGACGTGCTAATAAAGCCATCGCGTCGATAATGTCTTTGGGCAAAAACTGCGCATCAACATCTTGCAGCTGCGGTACCGGACGCAACGCCTGCTCAATTGATTCAATCCCGCACAAGCCGCAGCCAACCGGCCCCGCCATATGGCGGCGGCGCACGGCAAAACGGCTAAGCGAGAGCTCTTTCAATGTCACCTGCGCATCAAACCCGCCATCAACCGCCACAATATTGATGGTTTCAATATCGCTGATCCTCTGAATGATACCTTCGGTCGATGCAAAGCCAATGGCAAAATCTTCCAAATCATCAGGCGTTGCCATCATAACCGCATGGGTTGTACCGCCAAAGCTTACCGCGACCGCCACTTCTTCCGGCACCGGACGTTCCGCGTTTGAAAAAGTGCCGTCACGATAAATTTGCCGTTGAACAAGCCGTGAAGATTTTTGATTAGTCATGGCTTCTCCCATTATTTTATCCCATATTAGATTTATAGGGTTTGCTTCAAGATTCTGAAGCCGCCAGTTTTTTATGTCCCACCGGACAATGACCAATAACCGCAGGGTAGCACAATGGACATTCGCCAAATCGACGAAATTTATTCAGTCTCCGGCCAGATTTCACCTGATGATATACGTGATCTTGCAGCGCAGGGCTTTCAGATGGTGATCTGCCATCGCCCTGATGGTGAAGGTGGTGCAGAGCAACCAAATTTCGCTGAAATTGCCAAAGTAGCTGAAAAAGTCGGCATCACGGCTGTGCATGTGCCTTTTTCCGGCGGTATGCTCACTCAGGAAGATGTGGACGCGATGGCTGCAGCACTCGCCAAAGCCGAAGGTCCGGTACTTGGTTTCTGCCGCTCCGGCGCCCGCTCCGCCCAGATTTACAGCATCACCCGCGGCCTAGAAAATAATTAATCATCCATGACCATTAAACATCTCAACGAAACCATCATCAATCAGATCGCTGCAGGTGAAGTGATCGAGCGTCCGGCCAGCGTTATTAAAGAGCTGGTGGAAAATGCGATTGATGCGGGCGCTGACCGGATTGAAGTTGTCACCGCAGGCGGTGGTAAAACGTTGTTGCGTGTTACCGACAACGGTTCCGGCATTCCGCAAGCTGAGTTGAGTTTGGCAATCTCGCGTCACTGCACATCCAAATTGCAGGATGATGTGCATGATATCCGCGCACTGGGCTTTCGTGGCGAGGCTTTGCCTTCCATCGGCTCGGTGGCGCGGCTGAGCTTGAAATCACGTGTCAAAACCGCCGATAGCGGTTTTGAAGTGGGTGTTGAAGGTGGCAATCTTAGCC
>JAEWHQ010000279.1 GCA_023387715.1 Pseudomonadota bacterium
GCTCAACATGGCCTAAGAAGCGATCACCAAGGCCAACGCCTTCACTCGCCCCTTCAATCAGACCCGGAATATCCGCAATAACAAATTCACGCGCATCCACACGGGCAACGCCTAAGTTCGGATGCAAAGTGGTGAACGGATAATCGGCAATTTTAGGCTTGGCAGCGGTAACACTTGCCAGAAAAGTTGATTTACCGGCATTCGGCAAACCAACAAGACCAGCATCCGCAATCAGTTTCAAACGCAGCCAGATGGTGCGCTCCAAACCGTCCTGACCCGGATTGGCACGGCGTGGTGCCTGATTGGTCGAGGTTTTGAAATGCAGATTACCAAAACCACCATTACCGCCTTTGGCAAGGCGATAGCGCTGACCAATTTCGGTCAGATCGCAAATGAGGGTTTCATTATCTTCTTCGAAAATCTGGGTGCCGACCGGCACTTTAAGGATAATGTCATCACCCTTACCGCCGGTCATATTGCGACCCATACCGTGCATACCGGTTTTGGCGCGGAAATGCTGCATATAGCGATAGTCGATCAGCGTGTTGAGGCCATCAACGACTTCTGCCCAGACATCACCGCCGCGACCGCCGTCGCCGCCATCGGGGCCGCCGAATTCCAGAAATTTCTCACGGCGAAAGGATACCGAGCCAGCGCCGCCGTTGCCGGAACGAATGTAAATCTTAGCCTGATCAAGAAATTTCATCTGTAATACCTCTTCTGTCGGCTCTGGCAATTACAGCAAAACCGCGTCTGTGCAAATAAGCAGCATGCATTCCATGCTGCAAACTGCCATTTAATTGTCTTTTGAGCGCCATTCCGGGCTGCTGAAGTCGATAAAAATCAATTCCTGATCCTGAAACTGACCTTCTATGCAAAATGACTTCTTTTCCAGCCCGTATTTTTCAAAGCCCAAATCATAGTAAATCTGTCTGGCATAGTCGTTGCTTGCCACCACTTTGGCATCCAGCACAACAACATGCTTTTCAGCATATTTAATGACGTGATCAACCAAAATGCTGCCAAGCCCTAAACCACGCGCTTGTGGCATAACATAAACGCCCCAGAGTGTGCCACGGTGCTTTTGCGTGAAACGCTCCTGCACAAACACACCGGCAGTGCCCAGCAAAGTGTCACCATCAAAGGCACCATAAACCGCATTGCCGCCCTCATGGCGAATACGATGTGCAAAAACCTCGTCGCCATAAGCTTTTTCGTCCTCATAGCTGGAGCCGAAAGTTAAGGCCGAATGTTTCAAAGCATAAAGGCGCACTGCTTTATAAGTCTGCACATCATCCGGGCATAAAAGGCGCACGGTAATCCGGTCGCGCTGTGCCTGTAATGCACCTGCTTCTGTTGTTTTGTTTTCTTCTGTCATGTTCCCGACTTAACCTGTTTATCAATCAATATATTGGTTTGCGTGGTGTGACGGCTGATACCGCCACACCATGTAAACACGCGTTTTATGCCTGATAACGCATCTCAATCCAGCGATCCCGATGCAGGCTGTAACGCTCCACATCAACAGTGCCGCTGTATAAAGAATCGTCGGTTCCATACATTAAAAACGAAAAGCCGGATTTACGGATCACATTACGCGAACCTTCATTGATAGTGCGGCAAGTGATATAAAGCTCATCAATATTGGTGGCACGAAAAGCTAAATCGATCAGCGCCTGTGCGGCTTCTGTCGCATAACCCTGCCCCCAATAAGGTTCGCCAAGCCAATAACCGATTTCCAACCCTTCCCCATGTTTGGAGGGATGGATGCCGCAGCTTCCCATAAACACGCCGGTATCCATTTGCGTAATCGCGTAGATGCAATTGCCCATTTCGCCAGATCGCACGCGTTTTATAAAATCTTGCGCCGCCGCCACATCATATGGATGCGGCATACGGGTAAGCATTTCAGCAATGCGCGGATTATTGGCGAGATGGGCAATAGCATCCACATCTTCATCATGTGGTGTTCTTAACAGCAGCCGTTCAGTCACCAACGTCGGACATTCCAGGCCAGGGAAGTCCGTCATTTCACTATCGGCATAAGCCCGAGCTGCAACCGACAAACATTCTTCATCTAAAGGTGGTTCAGCAACCATTTCTTTCAAGCTCCAAAAACAAAAAGGGAAGATGGTGTCCCATCTTCCCTTTTCGATCTATTGGCAGCTTGCCTTTACACCGGGTCCGATGGGACGCCGGTGCTTATATTTGAGCGTACCGGCTTACTCAGCAGCTTCCGCAATCGGATTAACCGATACGAAAGTACGGCCGTTGGCTTTCGCGCGGAAAGACACGGAACCGTTTACGAGTGCAAAGAGGGTATGGTCTTTACCCATACCGACGTTTACGCCCGGATGCCATTTGGTGCCACGTTGACGTGCAATGATGTTGCCAGCAACAACCTGCTCGCCACCGAATTTTTTCAGGCCAAGGCGTTTGGATTCTGAATCGCGACCGTTACGCGACGAACCGCCAGCTTTTTTGTGTGCCATGGGAGTTCTCCTTTAATCCGTTACTTATTCAGCTGCTTCTGCTTTAGCTGCTGCCTTCTTAGGCGCTGCTTTAGCTTTAGCTGGCTTTGCGCCACCGGTGAGGATTTCAGAAATACGAATTGTAGTCTGTTCCTGACGATGACCGCGTGTACGCTTCGAGTTCTGACGGCGACGCTTCTTAAACGCAATAACCTTGCGTGCGCGACCCTGTTCAACAACTTCAGCAGTTACAACTGCACCTTCAACAGTTGGTGCACCAATGGTGGAGCCAACCATCAAAATTTCTGTAAATTCTACTGTGTCACCGGCTTCGCCAGCAACTTTTTCGATCTTGATCAGATCATTGGCAGCAACGCGGTACTGCTTACCACCAGTTTTAATGACTGCGAACATTTTTT
>JAEWHQ010000311.1 GCA_023387715.1 Pseudomonadota bacterium
AAACTCACCGCCATTTTTAATTAAAGCTGCCCAAACACAGGCTGCGATATCATTCTCGTTGACGCCTTCTGCCGCAACAGAAATTGCAGCCTTCATCGCTGTTCCGGCAATCTGAGCTGCAGAACGAATGATCGCGATTTCCCTCGTCGACTTAATGAGGCGTTGCTCTTCAATAATCGCCTGTTCGACGACATTTTGCCCCTGCTTCAATAATTGATGAACAAGATTATTATAACGGGAGGCGCCGATAAAAAACGGATCCTTTTCAAGCCCGACTGAACAGCCATTTCCTTTTAAGTCACCAATCAGTGCCGCCAACCAATCCACCGGATCATCACTGTCACCATAGACAAGCGCAGTACGGTTCCATGATCTGTATAGAGTATTAGACGCATCAATCGATCGGAGAAGATTGATCGGCATACCGTCTTGCGTAATGATACATGCTTGCAGATATTGATAAGCAGGAGTGTCATGGCCGGTAATATAATTGATGTTTTCAGGTGAAAAAGCCACCAAAACATCAATATTTTCAGCGAGCATTTTCTTTCTGACACGGCATAAACGGTCTTCATATTCCTTGCTTGGAAAAGCTAATGGTTCCAGCAGATCACCACGACCAATTACAATTTTATTGGCGTCAAAATAGGCACAGTCATTCATCATTTGATATTCACTTAAAAAACAAAAAAGAAGAGAAACGGGCTTTGAAGTTTAAGGCTTATGCATTTGCCGTCATAAAACTGAGCACGCGCTCATGTGCCGGATTGGCCTGATCCAGTGATTTCGGATCACCATCAAAAGCAATATTACCATTGCTCATGAAAATTAACCGGCTTGAAACTTTCATAGCAAAGTTCATTTCATGCGTAACAATGATCATGGTGCGCCCACTTTGGGCAAGGTCTTCCATAATCTTCAAAACTTCACCAACAGTTTCCGGATCAAGTGCCGAAGTTGGTTCATCAAATAATAAAACAGAAGGATTGAGTGCCAGCGAACGCGCAATCGCAACACGTTGTTGCTGCCCACCCGAAAGCTGATGCGGATACTTGTCTTTATGGGCGAGCATACCCACACTTTGCAGCAACGAAGCCGCATAGATTTCACGTTCGTTTTTACTGGCTCTCTTATGGTATGTCGGCGCCAGCATGACATTTTCCATCACTGTCAAATGTGGAAACAAGTTAAAGTTCTGGAAGACCATTCCAATGTCGACAACCTGTTCAACGGTTGGTTTGACCTGCTTATCGGTTTCCTTGGTGCCACTTAAAAACGGCTTGTCATGCAATAAAACAATGCCTTTATCCAATATTTCCAATCCATTTAAACAGCGGATCAGCGTCGTTTTGCCTGAACCCGATGGACCAATAATCGATATAACCTCACCCTGCATAACTTTGAGGTTCACTTTATCGAGAATTGTATGGCTGCCAAAAGCTTTAACGCCATATGTACGCGATCATAAAAATCCCGCTATTAAATTTGAGTTTTTTAGTCTAGTATTATTTGGTCGCGATGAATCAACCACACAGACCACATGATGAGCATTCAATCAGCCGAAAATTCTGAAGATCTGATGTCCGTCTATTTTCAACACCTGAAATATCTGCGGGATATGTTGAAAAAGCGAACCAATTCTCATGAATTGGCGGATGATGCCCTGCAAGAAATATGGGTCAGATTATCAAAAATCGAAAACCGTACCTATGAGGTACGCGATACGCGCGCATTTATTCTGCGCGTTGCCAACAATATCGCGATTGATTTATTACGCAAAGAACAACGCCATTACAAAGCCTGCCTGAGTGACAATGAAATCCTTTTAGGCATTGCTGATACAGCACCAACCCCTGAAAAATATGCCATCGATCGTGATCAGCTGCGCCAATTGGTTTATGCTTTATTGCAGCTGCCAGCCAAACCACGAAGCGCCTTACTGATGGCGCGATGTGATCTGTTAACCCATTTTGAAATTGCGCAACGTTTAAATGTTTCCGAAAGAATGGTCACCCGTTATCTGACCCAATCCTTGCGCCATTGCCGCGACCATTTCCGCACAATTAATAGCCCATTATGATGAAAAACAATCAATGTTTAGCCGATATCAGCCTGAGCGATGAGGCAATCGACTGGATTGTTTATCTCAGTTCGGGAAAAGCAACCGAGCAAGATTATCAAAAATTTTCCACATGGCGCCAACAAAGCGCTGAGCATGAAATGGCTGCAATAGAGGCCGAAACATTGTGGTTCGGCATTGGTTCTGCTGGAAAAAGCATGACCCAATCCGCAAAGAAGCGTCATGTAACAAGACGCACATTGCTTGGTGTATCTGTGGCATTTATTGGCGGGGCTGCTCTGTATAAAACAGGATTTATCGGCGCTCACCTTTATGCGGATTATGCAACCGCGACTGGCGAACAACGCCTCATCAAGCTTGAAGACGGATCAACTGTCACGCTTAACGCCAATAGCGCATTATCTGTTAAAATCACCGAACGAGAACGGCGGCTTACGCTCCATCAAGGTCAGGCAATGTTCAGCGTTGCCAAAGAGCAAATACGCCCGTTTATTGTACAGGCACAAAATGGCCAGACACGTGCCTTGGGCACAATATTTGATATCAATATAAGCTCTGACCATGTTTCAGTTACGGTTATTGAAGGAACAGTTGGTATCGTAGCAAATGTGAAAAAGCATTTTGACCACGATGACATGATGGTCGTGCCAGCGCATTCACGTATTCATTACCAGGAAGACGGCGTAATTTCACCTCCAACACATATCGATGTGGAGATGGAGACGGCATGGCGCCGAGGAAAGCTTATTTTCAACGCCAAACCACTCGGAGAGGTTATTACGGAACTCGCACGTTATCGTGCGGGCAAGATTATACTCACGAGCGAAAAACTATATGCATTACAAATCACAGGCATATTTGATTTGACGCATCCGGAAGAAGTTCTTCAGGCTATCGAAACCACCCTTCCGGTTTCCGTCATACGGATGCCTTATGTGACAATTATACGCCCGAATGCATCTTTTCTAAAAATATGACAAGAAAAATCATATTTTTTCATTTTTGTGGTTCCATATCGGATCACTGCTTTCGTCTTTGAGTTATGAGACCGGAAATTCTGCCTTTGCAGGTGCCGGAGACAATAATAAAAAGGCGGTAAATTTTATGCAGGGCATGATAAAAGCAAAGCAGTCTTCACTATCCAATAAGGCCAAAAAAATCAGCCTTATGACATCTGTCGCCTTGATCGCTATTCTTCAATTTGGCTCCGGCGGTGCCGCCAAAGCTCAAACCGCATCACCTAGCACCATAAATTTCAACATTCGCTCACAGGATATGGGCTCAGCGCTGATTGCTTTTGCTGAACGCGCCGGACTTAAACTGCTGATGCAGACAAACACTATTGCCGGAAAGCGCAGCCCTGCCCTGCAAGGTAATCTGACGCGTGAGCAGGCATTAAGCCAGCTCCTATCCGGCAGTAATTTAAGCTACCGCATACAAGGCACGACACTGACAGTCAGTGATCCGTCATCAGGAAATGCAGAAAATATATCTGCACCGGACGGAAGCCTTTTGTTAAATACAATCACTGTGACTAATGGCACTTCCGCAGCCTTTGATGCACCATATCATACGGCAGCCCCTACCTCATATATTTCCGAAAAAGACATCGAACGCTTCCGCGGTTCCAGTCCCGCAGATATTTTCCGCGGCACACCTGGTGTTTCCTCAGGTGAATCCCGCAATGGTGCCGGCTCAATTGATGTCAACATCCGCGGCATGCAAGGCATGGGACGTGTCGCCACCACCATTGATGGCGCGGAAAATGCCGTCAATGTCTATCAGGGCTATCAAGGCATCTCGAACCGAACCTTCGTTGATCCGGACTTCCTCGGCGGCATTGATATTCAAAAGGGTTCTGATGCGGCGTCAAGCGGCATTGCCGGAACCGTAGCCATGCGCACTCTTGAAGCTGGCGACATTGTTAAAGAAGGCAACCGGTTTGGTCTTCGGGTAAAAGGCGGCTTTGGCACCAATTCAAGCAAACCCAAAGCTGGCTCTGAATCAGGTTATTTGATCGCAAACAAAGGCTATTCCGGTTCACAAAATCCTGATCTTGACCCTCATTACATTTCAACAGTTACATCATCTGATGCCACAATGAACCGCCCTGCTTTTCTGAAACCAACCAATGGTTCAGGAAGCATTGTAGCCGCTATGCAAGATGAAAATATCGAATTACTCGCAGGCTATGCTTATCGCAAGCGCGGCAATTACCATGCAGGCAAGCATGGCCCAGCGGCAGATATTGTTGAACATGGCGGCATGGTAGCCTGCCTTGATTACTGCGATAACCCGTCAAATCACCAATGGTTTCCAAACTTTATTGAAAACACTGGGATTGCCAACTACCGTGCGGGCGAACAAGTTCTCAATACCCAGCTTGAAACCAAATCTGTGCTTCTTAAGGGCAAAGTGATGTTTGGTGATGGCCACAGTGTTCAGCTTGGTTATACCGGCTTTTCAAGCGAAGCAGGAGACCGTATGGCATCAAATTTCAAAGGTTTGAGCCAACGCGCTGTGCAGCAGGAGCTGACAACCGACGTTGATGTTCATACAGGCACATTTAAATATCGCTGGGATCCGGAAGATAATGATCTGATTAATCTCAAAGCCAATCTTTGGGGCACAAAACTGAAACAGCGCAGCCCTACAGCTTATGGCGGCAGTAATAACCCTCCTCCCGGTTTTAAATCCGGCCCGGATTTGTGGACATGGGGTGGCGATATCAGCAACCGCACAAAATTTGAAACCACTTATGGTGATTTTGACCTCACCTATGGCGGCTCTTACAAACTGGAAACCACCAAACCATCGGCTGACACGAAAATATATGACAGCTGGCTGGATTTGCGTGATGGTAAGCGCGAAGAGGCTGCCGCTTATATTAAGACAGCCTATAAACCTACTGACTGGCTAACCATCAATGGCGGCTTGCGCTACTCCTCAATGTGGTCGCGCGATCGCAGTACAGAACATATGAACCATCCTGATATGGTCTATGGTAAAGCGCGGCTCAAACAAGATGGCTGGAGCCCATCTATTGGCGTCACCTTAGAGCCATTCGCCGGAACTCAGCTTTATGCCAATTATTCCAGCACATTACGTGCGCCGAGTATTATGGAAGCCGTTTCCGCGTTCAATATGACTGTAAATGAAGACACCAAGGCCGAACGCTCCAGTAACTGGGAAATCGGTGCAAACTTCATTCAGGAAGATTTGTTTGCTGATGATGACCGCACAATGGTGAAACTCGGTTATTTCAACTGGGATGTAAAAGACTATATCGCCCGTGAATTCCGCAAATATGCAAACTCACAAAATGTGGGCATTCGCAATATTGATCGTGCCCGTTTTGCTGGTCTGGAATTATCCGCCAATTATGCTGTAGGCGGTTTTGAAGCTACATTGGCAGCAAATTATTATCTGAATGTAGAATTTTGCCGTGAAGCAAATACGTGTGAAAACAAATCTCTGTACGCAGATTATGCAACCAACCAGATACCGCCAAAATATGGAATTGATCTAACCCTGTCACAAAAATTATTAGAGGATGCGCTTACAGTGGGTGGACGTATTTCATATACATCCTCACGCGCAGTTGGGCATGGTGACGTGACCGGACAAGGCATGTCACAATTTATCACTCTGATTGATTGGAAACCTTACACG
>JAEWHQ010000319.1 GCA_023387715.1 Pseudomonadota bacterium
CCTCAACAGCACTCTTCTTATATATAAGGTCATAAAGCAGCCTCATTGCATTATTAGAGAACGAGCCGTCATTTATATGGTTGTTCACAACCACTTATTATTGACTTCACACACAGGGATAGGCAAAACTCAAATGACGACAAGGTTAGGCTTTGCTTATTTCTCTTCAGCACTACCTGAAAAATGTTGTGAATGTGAGCCGCATTGCGATTCTGTCGTGGGCGGCTTTGATACTATGAACTCGTGTATCATATAGCCAACTATGGGATACCCTGTATTAATATGACGTCGTATCAACGCGATCAAAAATTTACCGGCGACGAGCCCCCGCTTACAGTGGGCGGCAAACGGCGCCCGCCTGATCGCCGCGATGTCTCTGCACGTTGGCTGGTCGGCACCTTTTTAACTGGCGTTACCTCCTGCACACTCATCGGCGTTGCACTTTTTGCGGCTCTTGATGGCCGTGAACAATTGGCAACCCCTGCTGAATTGCTGGCGCGTGATGATATCCAGCCTGCTGTTCAGCAGGATATCAGTAAAGGCAGCCGTATCGTCAGCGCGATTGCCAAGCAAAAACCGCAAGACCGCCGCCGCATGGAAGTATCCACCATGTTAAAGGTTGGCGAACGCGAGGTGATTCGAACCCGCCCCTTTGAATATGTCAAAATGGCCTTGGCGGTTGACCATCCGACAAATCGTAAGTATCCAGCATTTAATGCGCTGGAAGTTTTCTCTGAGGGCCCTTCAGCCCCGCAACCTGCGAATACCGGCCAGATTTACGGCGCTAAAGTGGAAAGTGAAATCAGCCTGCGCGTGATTGATTTTCCGATGGACGTCATCGATTTTGACACGACCGCCGACCTGAGCGTCGATGATGTTGAAAATATTGTACGCGATACCGGCATTTTGCTGACCGATGGCGACGTACAAGTCGCTTCACTGCATTATGTTGATCCGTTGCGCTTTGGTGCAAGTGAAGCGCTTTTTGCATTAAGTCCTGCAATCGGTGTGCGTATTACGCAGGAAAATGTCAGCGTCGCAGCGCGCAATGAAGGCACAGAACTTGCCGGTGACGGTTTCTCTGAAGAACTTATTCCTTTCCGCAATGCGGCCAATATCAGTGATGCCCTGACAAGCGCCGGTTATACCGATGACAGCGCGCCACAAATGGCGGAAGCGCTCGCTAAATTAATGAACTCGCCGCGCCTGAAAGAAGGCAGCGTTTTGCGTGTCGGCGTTGAAAGCCGCAATGGCGAAGATAAAATTGTCCGCGCCAGTATTTATAGCAACACCACCCATCTGGTGACCGTAACCCTTAATGATAAAGCGCAATATGTGCCTTCCGATGAACCGGAAACAACGCCATTACTGGCAAGCGCTTTTGACGGTGAGGTTCTAGCCCCGCGTTTGCGTGGTGATTTGCCAAGTGTTTATGACGGAATCAGTCGTGCAGCTCTTGCCTATGGCATGACCGATACTATGCGCGCGCAACTGATTAAAATGCTCGCTTCCGATGTGGATTTACAAAGCAAGCTCAACGCATCAGATCAGTTAGAAGCTTTTTTCTCATTACCGGATGATTCTGACAGCGCGGATGATGATTCGCAGCTGCTTTATGTGTCGGCAAAATTTGGCGGCACCACACGAAAATTCTATCGCTATCAGGCGCCAAACGGCACTGTTGATTATTTTAATGAAGACGGCAAAAGCGCCAAACAGTTTTTATTACGTAATCCGGTACCAAACGGTGTCTTCCGTTCCCCGTTTGGTATGCGCCGCCACCCGATTCTCGGTTATAGCCGCATGCATACCGGTGTTGACTGGGCTGCACCACGCGGAACGCCGATTATTGCCTCGGGTAATGGTGTTGTTGAAAAGGCCGGCTGGTCAAACGGTTATGGTAATCAAACCCTCATCCGTCATGCCAATGGTTATGTCAGTAGCTATTCGCACCAAAATGCAATTGCCAATGGTGTAACACCAGGCGCTAAAGTGCGTCAGGGACAAGTGATTGGCTATGTCGGTTCAACCGGTCTTTCGACCGGCCCGCATCTGCACTATGAATTGATCGTCAACGGCACGAAAGTTGATCCGCTGCGCATCCGTCTGCCGGATAATAAAGCCTTGAGCGGCAAAGAGCTGGAAGCTTTTGTGCGTGAGCGCGAGCGTATTGATAAATTGCTCAATGATCAGGGCGACGGCACTAAACTTGCCGCCAATAGCTCGGCCAGTGGTTAAGCGAAACCGAAGCCAATCAAATCAGAGATAAAAGAAAACCGCAGAAAATAATTTCTGCGGTTTTTAGTTTTTACTCGGTAAACTCAACAGTTACTCCCGGCCCCACCAGTTTGGCCAGCTCCTGCGCATCCCAATTGGTCAGGCGCACACAACCATGGCTGGAGGTTTTACCGATTTTAGATGGTTCGGGTGTTCCGTGGATCCCGTAAGTCGGTTTTGACAAAGCAATCCACACCGTACCAACAGGCCCGTTAGGCCCTGGCGGGATGATCAGCACCTTGTCATTATTACCCTGTTTGAAATTGATCTTCGGATTGTAGGTATAATTCGGATTAATAGCAATCCGCTCTACCTGCACAATGCCGGATGGAGACGGATTATCGGACGAACCGATGGTGGAAGGATAGGCCACAATCAATTTGCCATTTTCATCATAGCCGCGTACTTGCTTGCGGGCTTTATCGGCAATGATACGTGCTACTTTCGGCTTTTTAACCCGCTTAATATTCGGCACTTTAATGATTGCGCCCGGCTGGCCAAAATTTACCCCCGGATTGAGCTCTTTCAAATAGGCTTCATCAATAT
Source organism: Pseudomonadota bacterium (assembly GCA_023387715.1). Classification (GTDB taxonomy): domain Bacteria; phylum Pseudomonadota; class Alphaproteobacteria; order Rhizobiales; family Rhizobiaceae; genus Paenochrobactrum; species Paenochrobactrum glaciei. The sequence continues at coordinate 2,824 of JAEWHQ010000319.1, forward strand.
GGAAGCGCTCACCAAGCATTTCGGCATGGGATGTATAAGCCATGCTCGATAGTTGCGCTTTTAATGCATAATCGGCTGGAATCGATGCGACCAGATTTTGCGCTGCATCTTTTTCGGTAATCATATATTCTATAAAGGCTGCGCCACCGGTTGCTTCCAGCTCGGCATTGATCGCAGCCTCATCCTGCGGATTAATAAAGCGGCCTGTCAATTCGCCATAGGCGGCCGCTGCCTTATCAACATTGCTGCCAGCCCGACCATCAATCACACCTGGTGATGCACCGGCGCGATCGAGCAAAATCTGATAAGCAGCAATTTTTGCTTTCGCGCCCTGCCCTTTCGGCATTTCAACCGCCGGTGTCATATCATTAATGTCGGGATAATTGCGCGGTTGCTCCATCTGGCGATTCTGCTGCTCATAATCCGGAATGCTCGCCTGATCATAGCCATCGCTGCCAACAGGCGGCAATTCATTGCGTTCAATCTGCCCGTCCCGATTATAAGTATAATCGGGGGCTGAAGGAGCCGCGGGATAATAATTGGGATCTTCCGGCACATTGCCGAAACCATCATAAGGCACACCGCCATCAACAGGACCATTTAATGTCCAGTTGCCGCCGCCACGAATGCCGCGTCGTCCTCTGGTTTGTTCCTGTTCATGAGCAGGCTCAACCGCAATGATGCGACCTTGCCGATCCATCGTCACACGCTGACCTTTCGGGTCGATATAAACCCGGATTTGCCCGTCACTGAAAACCTGCTCGCCCGGGTCATAAAGCTGTGCCGATGCAGGCGCACTCATCCATAAAGGGAGGGTAACTGATGCCAATAATGCCAAACAAGACAATGACCGGTAATGCGCCATGAAAAAACCTTGCAGAGAAAAAGCCTTCACTCCAGATGCCGTATTTACAGTTAACAAACACCTAACTTTTCAAGTTCTTACGAAAGGAAGGTGACATCAAAATGGCCAAAACAAATTTGCCCGCAATAAAACGAGCATTTAATCCGGCAATAAAGAAAGCCGGTCAAAATGCTTTGACCGGCTTTCAATCATATACAGATCATCTTGCGATGAGTGGCTTAAAAATTAGCTCTCTTCAGCTGTCATTCCGGCCTTCGCCTTGAAATTCAACCGGTCAGAACCGGCTGAGATTTCAACAACCGAGCCATCAAGAACATCACCAAGCAGAATTTTCTCTGCCAGCGGATCCTGAACTTCCTTCTGGATCACCCGCTTCAGCGGACGTGCACCATAGGCAGGATCATAGCCCTTGTTGGACAACCAATCACGGGCATCATCATCCAGTTCAAGATGAACCTTCCGGTCAGCCAGCAACTTTTGCAGACGTTCAAACTGAATATCGACAATCGCGCCCATATCGGCCCGACGCAGACGATGGAACAGAATGATCTCATCCACACGGTTGAGGAATTCCGGACGGAACGAAGCACGCACCACCGACATGACATCCTCGCGGGCGCTGTCAACAGTATCGTCTTCGCCTAGGTTCACCAGATATTCCGCACCAAGGTTAGACGTCATGATGATCAGCGTATTTCTGAAATCGACAGTGCGTCCCTGACCATCAGTCAAGCGGCCATCATCAAGCACCTGCAACAGCACGTTGAAGACATCCGGATGCGCCTTTTCGATCTCATCAAACAAAATGACCTGATAAGGACGGCGACGGACAGTTTCCGTCAAAACGCCACCTTCTTCATAACCGACATAGCCCGGAGGTGCGCCGATCAGACGGGCAACGGAATGTTTCTCCATAAATTCCGACATATCAATCCGCACCATCGCGGTATCATCGGAAAAGAGGAATGATGCCAATGCTTTAGTCAGCTCGGTTTTACCAACACCGGTTGGTCCTAAGAAAATGAAGGAACCAATCGGACGGTTAGGATCCTGCAATCCGGCACGCGCACGACGGACAGCTTTGGAAACAGCCTGCACTGCCTCCGCCTGACCAACCACCCGTTTGCCGAGCTCATCTTCCATGCGCAGAAGTTTTTCGCGTTCACCTTCCAGCATGCGGTCAACAGGAATGCCCGTCCAGCGGGAAATGATCTGTGCCACATGGTCAGGTGTCACGGTTTCTTCAACCAAGGAACCACGGTTTTCATTGCTTTCGGCATCCACCAGTTCTTTTTCGAGCTGCGGGATCGCGCCATAAGCCAATTCACCGGCCTTCTGGAATTCGCCATTACGCTGGGCAATTGCCAAAGCATTACGTGCATCTTCCAGTTTCTTTTTCAGGTCTGCCGCATGGCCGAGCTTCTGCTTTTCCGCCTGCCATTTAGCAGTCAGTTCGGCTGATTCTTCTTCCAGATCACTCAGCTCTTTTTCCAACCGCACAAGACGGTCTTTGGAAGCAGTATCGGTTTCCTTCTTCAAAGCTTCGCGTTCGATTTTCAGCTGCATGGCGCGGCGGTCAATCTCATCAAGCTCTTCCGGCTTCGAATCGACCTGCATTCTGAGACGCGATGCAGCCTCATCCACAAGGTCGATCGCTTTATCCGGCAGGAAGCGATCAGTGATATAACGGTTGGACAATGTGGCAGCGGCCACCAGTGCTGAGTCAGAAACCCGCACTTTATGATGCTGCTCATATTTTTCCTTCAAACCGCGCAGGATCGAAATCGTATCTTCAACGGTTGGCTCATTAATGAAAACCGGCTGGAAACGACGGGCAAGGGCGGCATCCTTTTCCACATATTTGCGGTATTCATCGAGAGTCGTTGCACCAACGCAGCGCAATTCACCACGCGCAAGTGCAGGTTTAAGCAGGTTTGATGCATCCATCGCGCCATCGCTTTTACCGGCACCGACAAGGGTGTGCATTTCATCGATGAACAAGATGATCTGGCCATCTGCGCTCTGCACTTCCGACAAAACGGCTTTCAGGCGCTCTTCAAATTCACCGCGATATTTTGCACCCGCAATCAATGCGCCCATATCCAGCGCCATCAATTGCTTATCTTTAAGAGATTCCGGCACATCACCATTGACGATACGCAGAGCCAAGCCTTCGGCAATCGCGGTTTTACCCACGCCCGGCTCACCAATCAGCACCGGATTGTTTTTGGTACGGCGCGATAAAACCTGAATGGCTCGGCGAATTTCTTCATCACGACCGATCACCGGATCAAGCTTACCGTCGCGTGCATCTTCCGTCAGATCGCGCGCATATTTTTTCAAAGCATCATAATTGCCTTCTGCGGATGCAGAATCAGCTGTACGACCCTTACGCATATCGTTGATAACCTTATTCAGTGCATTGGCCGTCACACCGGCTTTGCTTAAAATTTCAGAACTTTTGGCAGATTTTTCAATCGCAAGTGCCGTCAGAAGACGTTCAACCGTCACGAAACTATCACCGGCTTTGGTGGCCAGTTCTTCAGCAGTTGAAAACACTTTTGCGAGTGGTTGTGACAGATAAAGCTGATCATTGCCGCCGGTCACTTTAGGAATAGCATTTAAAGCTGCATCCAGACCGATACGCAATTGCGCAAGATTACCGCCCGCACGTTCAATCAGCGTTGCAGCCAAACCTTCATTATCATCAACCAGGACTTTCAGCATATGCTCCGGCATAAATTGCTGATTATTAGCGTTTAATGCATAGGTTTGCGCAGACTGAATAAAACCGCGAACACGTTCGGTATATTTTTCAATATTCATAATTGTCTCCTTCATCCGCGACGGCCTGTAACAGCGCCGAGCGGTCTTTGGTGACGAGCCCCCAGATGAGGCGGGCTCCATCTGGTTATGATATGGGATCAGTTTATACGTTCGGCAAGAAGGCTGCAAATATTCTGCAATAAAAAAAGGCGCGAAAGTTAAACTCCCGCGCCTTTGCTTGATTATAAAGCTAAAATTTATGCTTCTGATGCTTCTTTAACAGGCTCAGCATCTTCTGGTTTGACGCGGCGCGGACGACCCGGACGGCGACGAACTGGTTCTTCACCATCAGTTTCAGCTACAGCTTCAACAGGTTTGGCGCGTGGGGTGCGCGGCTTGGCAGGAGCAGCCTTTTTAACCGGCTTTTCTTCTGCTTCCGCAGCAACTGCAACAGGCGCGACGACAACTGGTTCTGCTTTTACAGCGACCGGCTGCTCCTGAGCAACTTCAACAGCTTTGACAACCGGCTGTTCTTTTACTTCGGGCTGCTCTGCATTTTCAGCAAAATGCGTGACTGGCTGCGGTGCATCAGGAGCTACAGGATTGCTGTGCTGTTCAAAACGCGACGGACGGCGCGGACGCTGAATGCGGCGCTGATCACGATCTCTGCCATTATTATCACGGCCTTGATTATCGCGGTTCTGGCTGCGCTGTTCATGAGCCCGCTGTTCATGCGAACGTGCATTGCCGCTATTATCTTCGTCATAAACAACTTCAGCCGGAGTGCCTTCAATGAAAGGCTGCGGGCCGCTACCACTTACGTCCTGCGACGAGGAGCCATTATGGCCGTTATTGGATGATGTGGCGGCAAAGCTCTGCTCTTCATCATCATTGCCTTCGTCGTCAAAATTTTCATCCCGCTGGAAATGCTGCGGGTTTTGCGCCTGCGCTTGCAAAATAATGCGGGTATAATGTTCCGCATGTTGCAGGTAATTCTCAGCCATCACGCGATCACCGGAAACCTGAGCATCTCTTGCAAGAGCTGCATATTTCTCTGCGATATGCTGTGCATTGCCCCGGATTTTCACATCCGGACCGTTGCTTTCATAATTACGCGTCAGAGGATTGGGACCCTTACGGTTATTGTTGTTCCCCCGTCCACGCATGCGCCTGTACTGCTGTGCTGGCCTCATACTCATATCTCTTTTCAGATTAAGGGCGCTTAAGACCTGCGCGATCATAAAGATCAACGGGTCTCGCAGTTTGAGCTACAGAAGGGAGTGCACCCTAAAATTCCAGTCTGTATAATGCTCTGAATGTGGTACATACCGTTTAAAACTTAACCGGCCTGTTTCTCAGACCCCGGTTCTCAGACCTTAGGCGGTCTTGCACTTTACGGTGCAGTCAAAAACCAAAATTTCGGACGGTGACCGGAACCTAAACAGGTTTTCCGGAAATTCCAAGCGTTTTTATTGATTGCCTCTCAATTATCTGCATCATTTCGCAATTTTTAAGCTTTTTCAAAAAGCAGCGCTCGTTCATGTCCGCCGAGATCTTTGCTTGTCCGCACTAGCTTGAAATCATGTTGATTGAAAATCACTTCCACGTCAGGCAACTGGCCTGCACCGATTTCAATGGCGATCACACCTTCATCATATAAGTGATTTGCAGCATGTTGCGCAAGGGAGCGATAAAAATCTAATCCGTCTTCGCCGCCATCCAAAGCGGCCATCGGATCATATTCACGAACTTCGCGTGAAAGTGCGGCAATTTCATGATGCGGAATATAAGGCGGGTTTGATGTAATCACATCAAAGCGTCCGCTCACATTGGCAAACCAATCACTGTGCAATGCGGTAAAGCGTGAAGACACGCCGGCATTTTCAGCATTAATACGCGCGGTGCTCAAAGCATCCTGCGCTATATCAACAGCCACGCAACGCGCCTTCGCACATTGATGCAGTAATGTGATAGCGATGATGCCCGTACCGGTGCCCATGTCCAGCACATCCACCACTTGGCTTGCATGCGCTTTCTGTTCCACAACCGGCAATACTAATTCGATCAAAGCTTCGGTATCCGGGCGCGGCTCCAGCGTATCCTTCGAGAGCTGGAACTCCAGCCCCCAGAAAGCACGCGCGCCTATGATGCGATGTACCGGCTCGCCGCTCAAACGGCGCTCCAAAGCAGCTTGCCAAAGCGCCACTTTTTCCGCATCAACAGCCTGCTCCGGACGGCTGATCATATCCATACGCGATGTGGCACTTGCCCATTCGGTTAAAAACCGCGCATCAATGGCCGGATTTTCAATCCCGGCTGCCATAAAAGCATCGCGCATCTGCGCAAACATCTGTCCCAGCTGCATTTGATGGACGTTCTTCATTCACCAAGCTCGGTCAGGAGTGCGGTCTGATGATCAGAAATCAGCGCATCCACCAATTCGTCCAGTTCACCTTCCATCACCCGATCAAGCTTATAAAGCGTCAGGTTGATACGGTGATCGGTAACGCGTCCCTGCGGAAAGTTGTAAGTGCGGATACGTTCAGAGCGATCCCCTGAACCCACCTGACTGCGGCGTGCTTCGGAGCGTTCGCTCTCAGCCTTTTGACGTTCCATATCATAAAGACGGGCACGCAAAATCTGCATCGCACGGGCACGGTTCTGATGCTGCGATTTTTCCGCCTGCACCACCATCAAACCGGTTGGAATATGGGTAATGCGCACGGCAGAGTCCGTGGTGTTAACGTGCTGACCACCGGCACCCGACGCACGCATTGTATCAATGCGAATGTCTTCATTGCGGATTTCAATATCAATATCTGCCGCTTCAGGCAGCACTGCAACCGTTGCAGCAGAGGTGTGAATACGCCCGCCCGCTTCAGTTTCCGGCACACGCTGCACGCGATGCGCACCGGATTCAAATTTCAGTTTCGAAAACACGCCCTTGCCGGAAACAGTCGCGATAATTTCTTTATAGCCACCGGCATCGCCTTCACTGGAACTTACCAGCTCGACACGCCAGCCTTTTTCCGAGGCGTAACGCTCATACATGCGAAACAAATCACCGGCAAAAAGTGCCGCTTCCAAACCGCCGGTTCCGGCACGGATTTCCAAAATCGCGTTTTTCTCGTCGGCTGCATCTTTGGGCAAGAGCAGGATCTGCACTTCCTGCTCCAAAACACTTACGCGCTCCTGAAGGGCTGGCAATTCCTCTGCCGCCAGCGCACGCATATCTGCATCCGTGCTGGCATCTTCCTTCATC
>JAEWHQ010000380.1 GCA_023387715.1 Pseudomonadota bacterium
GGAAGTTCATTCTCACATTGGAAAGGCAGGCCTTAAGTGCCTGTCTTTCCTTTTAAAAACATAAGTCATTTCATAAAAACGCTTATTCGGCCGCCTGTGCACATTCAGGGTTTTGCGCTGCATCATATTGCAAACGCGCATTTTTGACCCTTTGCTCATTGGCAATTGCCCATGCACTTAAACCGCGCACCGGTACAAGCAAATCACAGCCCAGATCAGTCAGTTGATATTCAACTTTCGCTGGCACGCCCGGATAAACCGTACGCAGCACGAAGCCGTCGCGCTCCAGCGAGCGTAGCGTTGTCGTCAGCATCTTTTGCGAGATGCCGGTTACCGTGCGCCGCAACTCGTTAAAGCGCATTGGCCCATTGCCAAGATAGCTCACAACAAGCACAGTCCATTTGTCACCAACACGCGATAGAATCTCGGTGACGGCCTGACAGGCAGGCGTGGCTTTAAATAATTCAGGTTTCAAAAAAGTGCCTCCTTGCCGATACATGTTAGTTACTTATATAGAGCAAGTTACCATTGGTTACCAGAGCGCATTCAGTTCTATCAAACCCGATTGCCTCACACCAATTGAAGAATTCACGCATTTCCGGTGGATGAGCACTCCAATGCTCCACCGGAAATGCAAGGCACCAACAATGAGGTTATTTAAATGAGCAAACTTAAAGTCGCTGTTATCATTGGCAGCACCCGTACAGAACGCTTTGCACCAACCCCTGCTAAGTGGGTTGCAGAAATTGCGGCGCAGCGCCCTGATCTCGAAGTCGAAGTCATCGACGTGGCAGATTATCCAATGGGTTTCTATGGCGATCCTTCAACAACAGAAGCTCAGAATCAGGCTGCTGAAAACTGGAAAACCAAACTGCGTTCATTCGATGCCTATGTGCTCACTGTTGCAGAATACAACCACGCCCCTACCGGTGTTTTGAAAAACGCCATCGACCATGGTGACTGGATCCAGAAGCCAATGGGCTTTGTCGGTTACGGCGGTGTTGGTGGAGCGCGCGCTGTTGAACATCTGCGTCAGATCGCTGTTGAAATGACCTCCATGTCTGTCAAAACCGGCGTCCATATTCTGTTCCCGGAATATCTGGCCATCGTTAAAGGCGAAAAGACACTCAACGAATTTGCCCATCTCAATGATGCAGCAAACACCATGCTGGATCAGCTGCAGTGGTGGGGTTCAGCTCTTAAAGACGCCCGTTCTAAATAAAATATAACGGAGCAAGCCGGATAAAGCACTTCAATTTGGAGTGAACCGGCTTGCTCTTCGCATTTTCTCGCTTATGTTCTTAAATTAAGAGACTGAAGGAGAAACTGCATGCGCAAAGAACATCCGATCAGCACAGCCCCGCAAGACGGCACCAAAATTTTGGTGCAGTGGATTGACGAAGACGATCAGACCAATGAGTCGGTCGCACAATTTCGCGCTTTGGATCGACTACGATCAAGCGGCGGAGACTGGGATGAAAATGACACCGGCTGGTGGATTTTCACCGACAGCAAAACCCAGAAAAAAATCGAACCGGTTTTATGGATTACCGAGGATGAGGATAACCAAGAAGCCTGATCCCAAGCGGCTTTATCTTGGTTCTCTTTCCCCCACCATCCATTTCAGCTTTATGTCCCATGCGATGAAACCGGCGCATGGAGACCATCCACATCTAAATCAGATGAGAAACGGAGTTCCTGAATGACTGCTACCCGTGTTGAAACCGATAGTTTTGGTCCGATTGAAGTTGCTCAGGATCGATATTGGGGCGCACAAACCGAACGCTCTTTGCATAATTTCAAGATCGGCGGCGAACGCCTGCCGCTCCCCCTCATCCATGCCCTCGGCATTGTCAAACAAGCGGCAGCCGAAACCAATATGGAACTCGGCAAACTGGATCCGGTCTTGGGTCGTGTTATCACCATTGCCGCAGCGGAAGTCGTCAACGGCAATTTTGATGATCATTTCCCGCTCGTTGTCTGGCAGACCGGCTCCGGCACCCAATCCAATATGAACGCCAATGAAGTGATCTCCAACCGCGCCATCGAATTGATGGGCGGCGAAATGGGCAGCAAAAAACCTGTCCACCCGAATGATCACGTCAATATGAGCCAGTCGTCGAATGATACATTCCCGACCGCCATTCACATTGCGACAGCCATGGAAACAGTCAACAAGCTGTTGCCATCGCTTGAATATCTGATCAAACATCTCAAAGACAAAGAACATGCCTTTGCGAAGATTATCAAGATCGGCCGTACCCATACACAGGATGCAACGCCGGTTACGCTGGGTCAGGAATTTTCCGGCTATCGTGCATCGCTTGAATATGCCCAACACCGCATTAAACAGAGCCTTGAAGATGTGATGTTGCTGGCACAGGGCGGCACGGCGGTCGGCACCGGTCTGAATGCACCGGAAGGTTTCGACACCGGCTTTGCCGATGCTGTTTCAACCATTACCGGTTTAAGCTTTAAAACCGCCCCGAACAAATTTGAAGCGCTTGCCAGTCATGGCGCTATTGTGCAATTCCACGGTGCGCTCAACGCGCTGGCGGCTGATCTCTTTAAAATTGCCAACGACATCCGCTTTCTGGGTTCCGGCCCACGCTCAGGCCTTGGCGAATTGAAACTACCGGAAAATGAACCGGGTTCATCGATCATGCCTGGCAAGGTTAACCCGACGCAGGCCGAAGCGCTGACCATGGTTGCTACACAGGTTTTTGGCAATAATACCACTGTGAGCGTCGCCGCCAGTCAGGGGCATTTTGAGCTGAATGTATTCAAGCCGGTTATCATCTTTAATGTGCTGCAATCGATCCGCCTGCTCACTGATGCGATGCGTTCTTTTGCCGACCATTGTGTCGCCGGTATTGAAGCTGACGAAATCCGCATTCAGGCATTGCTTGAACAATCATTGATGCTTGTGACAGCGCTTGCTCCGGCGATCGGCTATGACAATGCCGCAAAAATTGCAAAGACTGCCCATGTCAACGGCACGACTTTGCGTGAGGAAGCCTTGAAAAGCGGCCTTGTTTCTGCAAGCGATTATGATCGTCTCGTGCGTCCAGAAGATATGCTGGCGCCGACACCAAAAAAATGAGATGATTTGCAAATTCAGCGTGGTTTTACAATTAAAGCCGCGCTGTATCGTTCACTAAATGGATACAATCAGTCGACCAAGCACTGACTTTAATGGACAGAATACAAGGTGTATTTAATCTGTAATTACAAACGGAGATACCTATGTCATTCCAAAGTGAAACTGCAAATTCCGGTCTTAACAGCATTGCTGTTCTTATCGGCCGTGTTTTTATTTCCATCCTGTTTATTCTTGCCGGTTGGGCAAAACTGACCGCAATCAGCGGTACTGCCGGTTATTTTGGTTCACTCGGCTTGCCGATGCCAACTGTCACCGCCGTTCTGGTTGGCTTGATTGAGTTCCTCG
>JAEWHQ010000034.1 GCA_023387715.1 Pseudomonadota bacterium
TCACCAGGGCGCCCTACGCCACCCAGCAGGCCGGTATTTTCATAGCTCTGCACTAAACGTGACTGGATGATATTCGGCAGACGGTCACCCCATTGCGCACCGCTCAGATAAGCGATGGAACCGGATGCCGGATTGACCACAATATTCTCACTGTCGAGCGCTTTCAATGCGGTCGGAGCGGCCACCAGCAACTGCACAGATTTACGGCTTTTGGCCGTTACTGCCGGACGCGGTGCACTCAAACTATAGGTATCAAGCGGCGTTGTTGTGCCACAAGAGGCCAGCAAACCGCCAAGACCCGCAACCATCAGGCCGAGTTTTGCACCGCGCAGGAGCTTGACATCAAACATACTCATCGACGTGATCTCCCGTCATATTGCGGCACATTACCCTGACCGCCAAAAATAATACGCTGCGGATTTTTCTCAAGATCCGTAATAGCCTGCTCAATACGTTGGATCGAGCGTCGGCTTTCATTGACAGCCGACTGCACATCACGCAGTCCCTGCCCTGAGAAGCGCTGTAAATTATCGGTAATCGGGCCCATACGCGTATTCAGGCTGTCCGAGGTTTTACGAATAGATTCAAGGGTTGCATTAAGCTGCGCCACGACACCGTTTTTATCATCAGCCGACAACATATTGTCAGCCTTTTTCATGATGTCTTCAACACGTACAGACGCATTATTCAAACGCGCCATCATTTCACGCGCATCCTTGATCATCAGCTGAATGTCTTCAGCATTAGAACCAAGCTTTTCAACAATGTCCGAATTTTTAGCCAGCGCATCGGTGAAGGTACGGGTATTTTTAACCGTATCAGTCAGCGGCTCACGCACATCCTGAATGAAACCTTCCAAAGCACCAATCGCACTATTGGCACGGGCGAAAATATCCTGCGCCGTAGCAAGCAAGTTATTAACGATGGAAGGATCGGCATTAATACGCGCGACATAGCCGCCCTCATTGGCGGTAGTCAGCAAATTCGGCTCATCCAGACGTCCGCCTTTAAGCTCAACATAGGCCTGACCAGTCAGCCCCTGAAAGCCGAGCGTTGCAACGGTTGAACGGGTGATCGGCGTGGTGGAATTTACCTGTGTCAGCACAATCACCATGTCCGGATTGGTTTCATCCAGATGGAGACGGCGCACATCACCCACTTTGATCCCGTTGAACAGCACCTGGCTGCCTTGCGCCAACCCTGTGACCGAGCCCGGAATTCTGATTTCCAGCGGCAGTGAATCGCGTGCTTCACCATAGCGCGCAATCCAATACACAAAGCCGAAAGCAATAAGACTGACGACCAGCGTAAAAACACCCACCAGAACGTAATTGGCTTTCGTTTCCATATTTTACCCTGCCTGCGAGCGGAAAGTGCCGGGCTTGCGCCGGCTCGGTGCGGATAGATCAATCTGCCGCGCCCGCTTGCCACGAAAATAAGATTTAACCCACGGATCATCAAACTCCAGCATTTCTTCCATGCTGCCGCTGACGAGAATTTTCTTATTGCCCAATACCGCAATACGGTCACAAATTGCAAACAAACTGTCGAGGTCATGCGTAACCATATAAACAGTCAGTCCCATTGTATCGCGCAAATTGGCAATCAAATCATCAAATTCTGCCGCCCCGATCGGATCAAGACCGGAGGTCGGTTCATCAAGAAACACCACATCCGGATCAAGTGCCAAGGAGCGCGCCAATGCTGCACGTTTGATCATACCACCTGAAAGCTCAGACGGAAATTTTTCCGCTGTATCCGGTTTCAAACCGACAAGCTCAATCTTAACGCGCGCCAGCTCGTCCATCAGCTTTGGCGACAAATCCAGATATTCACGCATTGGCACCTGAATATTTTCCAAAACATTCAGCGCAGAAAACAGCGCACCATGCTGGAACAAAACGCCCATACGCATATCAACAGCCATTTTGGAGCGTTCATTCAAGCCATCAAGGCTTTGCCCGAACACTTCAATTTTGCCGGATTTTTTAGGGGTCAGCCCTAAAATCGCCCGCATCAACACCGACTTGCCTGAACCTGACGGCCCGATAAAGCCCAGCACTTCGCCCGGATAAATATCAAGGTCGAGCTTATCCAGCACAGTGTTTTTGCCAAAAGCCACAGTGACATCACGCACAGAAATAATCGGCTCGCGCTCTTTACCGCTCAAAGAATATGCTTTCTGTTCATCGTGATATTGCTGCTCCATAGAATATCTTTATCTCAAGCTGTCGTATTTTACGAATATAGATAATATTAAAAAACCATTATTCCACAGACTGTGGCACTTAGGCCATGTAAAACACAGTTGTGACACGGATTTATGCCAGCACCGCCTTAAAAATCGATCGCTGCATAGAACATGGCAAACAAGCCATCAATCACAATCACCACGAAAATCGACTTAACCACCGAAGCCGTCACGCGGCGACCCAGCGACTCTGCACTGCCGCCCACTTTCAAACCTTCAACAGAAGCCATGATGCCAATGATCATCGCCATGAAAGGCGCTTTGATAAGACCGGCAAAATAAGTGTTTAAAGCCACAGCATCATGCAAACGCGAAATGAAGGCTTCCGGCGAAATATTGGAATAGAACCATGCGACGCCGCCAGCACCCAAAAGGGCTGCCACATCGGCAAGGATTGTTAAAAGCGGCAATACAATCACCAGCGCAACAAGACGCGGAAAAACCAAAACGCCGACAGGGTTGAGCCCCATCACTTTCAAAGCGTCCGTTTCCTCGCGCATTTTCATCGAGCCGATTTCAGCAGTAATCGCACTCCCCGAGCGCCCTGCGATCATAATAGCTGTCAGCAAAACACCCAGCTCACGTAAAACCAGAATACCAACCAGATCGACCACGAAAATCTCGGCGCCAAAATAGCGCAGCTGAAATGCACCTTGCTGCGCGATAATCGCGCCCACAATGGTGGACATGAGCATGACAATAGGAATAGCGCCAACGCCCATCCGGTGCATCTGATGCACAATCGCCGGCATACTGATACCAGTGCCGCGCCCCTGCTTCATTTGCGAACCACGAATGGTGGAGCCTAAAATATACATCGACATTTTAAAGTCATTGTACATTGAAAACACGCCCTCACCGAGGGCGGCGAAGAATCTTATTAAAAAGAAATCTTTTTTATCTTTTTTGCACTGCGTAATCGGCACATAGGCTTTTGCCACTTCCAGCATCAAAGGCTGCCAGCTATCCTGCAAGCCGGTGATTTCCACCTGCACATTGTCACTTTCAAGTGATTGACGCAGCCGCTCAATCAGCCATGCACCGGCTGTATCCAGCCCCTGCACGTCGCTCATATCAATCTGGAAAAAGCCCGAACGCTGCGAGCGCTCGATTTTACGCATAGCAAGGTCAATCTGATTGACACTATGAGTCGTCCAGCGACCACTTAAACAAAGCAGTGCGCCGTTTTCCTGTTTGGTGACGCTGACTTGAGGGGCGGCACGCATCTGTTTCTTTGCATCACTTACAGTGTCGGTCAACATGCAGCTTTCTATATACGAGTCGCCAAAACCTTAAAAGTGGCTTAAAATTGGCGTTATTTTGATCAAGATACAACTGATCTCTTATGCATATTTAGCATAACAGTAACAGCCTGTCATAGGTGCGACGATAATCCTACAATAAAGATATGATTATAACCTCTCAATGCTTGCTGCATGCTGATTTAAGCTTTATTGCATGATGTGAAACTTTACAAATAATACCGGAGCACTCCTGATGCCACCGCCTGCGTCATATCATAAGCCGGACACATATCTTCATATGTGTTTGCCAAAAGGGCGCGCGCAACTGGGCGACAAATCATCACCTTTAAGTGACATGAATATTCGTTAAAGGTGATTATCAATTCTGGCTCTAATCACACATGCATTCCCTGATATATTGCCTTGACCGTCATTGAGGAAAAACCGTCGAGGCAGAAAGCGGATCTTGGTCAGTTTCAGACCACGTATATGAAACGGATAGCTGCCAGAGTAATATTATGAAAGCGAGACGAACATGACGACTAAAACCCCAACGGGCCGTTCAGATTTCGACGAAGCAGCGCTTTATTTCCACCGCTACCCTAAGCCGGGCAAGCTGGAAATTCAGGCAACAAAACCTTTAGGCAACCAGCGTGACCTTGCGCTCGCTTACTCGCCTGGTGTTGCAGCGCCTTGTATCGCCATTCAGGAAGATCCGTCACTGGCCGCCGACTTTACTGCTCGCGCCAATCTCGTGGCGGTTATCTCCAACGGTACTGCGGTTTTAGGACTTGGAAATATCGGACCACTTGCTTCCAAACCAGTGATGGAAGGTAAAGCGGTTCTCTTCAAAAAATTCGCAGATATTGATGTATTCGATATCGAAATCGATGCGCTTAAAGTCAATCAGATGGTTGATACAATCAGTGCATTGGAGCCGACCTTTGGCGGCATCAATCTTGAAGACATCAAAGCACCGGAATGTTTCGAAGTTGAAGAACAGCTTCGTGAAAAAATGAATATTCCGGTTTTCCATGATGACCAGCACGGCACCGCAATTATCGTAGCTGCGGCTGTGATGAATGGTCTGGAACTTGCCGGTAAAAAGCTGAGTGATGTTAAAATCGTCACATCCGGTGCCGGTGCTGCCGCGATTGCCTGCCTTAACCTTCTGGTTTCCATGGGCGCAAAGCGCGAAAACATCTGGGTCAATGATATTGACGGTCTCGTTTATGACGGCCGCAACACATTGATGGATCGCTGGAAAGCCGTTTACGCACAAAAAACCGACCATCGCTCGCTCGCCGATGTTATCGGTGGCGCAGACGTATTCCTCGGCCTTTCAGCCGCAGGTGTTTTGAAGCCTGAGCTTCTCAGCCAAATGGCGCCGAACCCGCTCATTATGGCGCTTGCTAACCCGACACCGGAAATTATGCCGGAAGCTGCCCGCGCTGTGCGAGAAGATGCTATCATCTGCACCGGCCGTTCCGACTATCCAAATCAGGTTAACAACGTTCTTTGCTTCCCTTACATCTTCCGCGGCGCATTGGATGTTGGTGCAACGGCCATCAACGAAGAAATGAAGATGGCAACCGTGATGGCGATTGCTGGTCTGGCACGCGAAGAAGTGTCCGATGTAGCGGCGAAAGCCTATCCGGGCGACACGCCAAGCTTCGGCCCTGATTATATTATTCCGTCGCCATTTGATCCGCGCCTTATCCTGCGCATTGCACCGGCTGTTGCAAAAGCTGCGATGGAAACCGGTGTTGCCACCCGTCCGATTGAAGATATGGAAGCTTATATCGATAAGCTCAACCGTTATGTCTTCCGCTCCGGCCTGATCATGAAGCCTGTTTTTGCTGCGTCCCGTTCAGCCAGCAAAAAGCGCGTGATCTATGCCAATGGTGAAGATGAGCGTGTACTTCGTGCAGCACAGGTTGTGCTGGAAGAAGGCATTGCCATCCCAACGCTGATTGGTCGCCCAAGCGTCATTGAAGCACGTCTGAAGCGCTTTGCACTGAAAATCCGTCCGGGCGTTGATTTTGAAATCATTAATCCGGAAGATGATCCGCGCTATCGTGATTATGTTGACCTGATGCACAAGCTGACAGGTCGTCAGGGTATTACGCCGGAAGCCGCACGCGCACTGGTTCGCACCAACCCGACCGTGATTGCCGCCTTGGCAGTTGTACGTGATGAAGCTGATGCGCTGATTTGTGGCTTGGAAGGTCGTTTTGAACGCCAGCTGACACTGGTAAAGCAGATTTTGGGCGTTGAGGCACCATTGCGTGATCTCTCCACTCTCAGCCTGCTGATTTCCCCGCGCCAGACTTTGTTCTTCACTGACACTTATGTGAACATTGATCCAACCGCAGAAGAAATCGCTGAAATGACCATTTTGGCTGCAAAAGAAATCCGCCGCTTTGGCATTGAGCCAAAAGCTGCCCTGCTTTCGCATTCCAACTTCGGCTCACGCGATTCCGAAAGTGCTGCGAAAATGCGTAAAGCCTGCAACATCCTGCAACAGATTTCACCGGAACTCGAAGTGGATGGTGAAATGCACGGCGATGCGGCTCTGTCGCAAATTCAGCGTGATCGCGTCTTCCCGAATTCACGCCTGAAAGGCGAAGCCAACTTATTGGTATTCCCGAATTTGGATGCAGCCAACATCACCATGAACGTAGTGAAGATGATGACAGATGCTCTGCATGTCGGCCCGATCCTGCTCGGTGCGGCACGTCCGGCGCATATTCTGACACCATCGGTCACCTCACGCGGTATCGTCAATATGACAGCTCTCGCTGTTGTTGAGGCATCGCAGCGCGCCGCACAAAAATAAACCTATAGTTGTAAAATACAACTATTAGTAGTTGATTAACTATACTATGCAAATATTCCCCCAGATTTCGTTCATCGTTCTGGGGGAATATCGACGTGCAATATACTTCACGACTTTCAGTACGCTTTTTTATTATTTTTATATTTTTCACGATAAGTATGTTTTTAGCTGGTTTCTCACAAACCACC
>JAEWHQ010000042.1 GCA_023387715.1 Pseudomonadota bacterium
CCGCAATGCTTGTGGGAACGGTTGCCGTGGTTGCAATCCTTTCAGGTTGTGCCAGCAAAGATGACGATATTGATCTGTCAAAATATGTTGAAACCATCGATGCGCCGGATAAGCTTTACAATGAAGCGCTGGCAAATCTTGAAGGTGGACGTCTGGGCGAAGCTGCGAAGAAATTTGCCGCTATTGACCGTCAGCATCCTTACACTGAATGGGCACGCAAATCGCTCGTGATGGGCGCATTTACCAATTACCGTCAGGGCAATTACGAAGAAGCTATCAGCATGTCGAAGCGTTATAACACGCTTTATCCGACATCGCCTGAATCGGCTTATGCTTATTATATTATCGGTTTGAGCTATTTCCGTCAGATCCCTGACGTGACCCGCGATCAGGCAGCCAGCAAGCGAGCTATTGCCGCGATGCAGGAAGTGATCGATCGTTATCCGGATAGTGAATATGTCGAGGATGCCAAAACGAAAATTCGTTTTGCCCGCGACCAGCTGGCCGGTAAAGAAATGCAGGTCGGTCGTTACTATCTCGAGCGCAAAGACTATCTGGCAGCTGTGAAGCGTTTCCGTGGAGTGGTGGAAGAATATTCCAACACGCGTCACGTTGAAGAAGCGCTCGCACGTTTGGTTGAAGCCTATTATGCATTGGGTCTGACCAGCGAAGCGCAGATGGCTGCATCGGTGCTTGGTCAGAACTATCCGGACAGCCAGTGGTATAAAGATAGCTATAAGCTGTTGCAGTCTGGTGGTTTGGAGCCGCGCAACAATAGTGGTTCATGGTTGTCTAAAGCTGGCGCGCTGATCACCGGCGGCGGCGCATAAAGAAAAGCACCTCATGCTGTCGCACCTCTCGATCCGCGATATAGTTCTGATTGAAAGGCTTGATATTGAATTCAGCAATGGACTTTCTGTGCTTACCGGTGAGACCGGTGCGGGGAAGTCTATTCTACTGGATTCTTTGTCTCTGGCGCTTGGGGCTCGTGGTGACGCATCACTGGTGCGTCACGGTGCCGATCAGGGGCAGGTAACAGCTGTTTTTGATGTGCCGGCCAAACATCCGGCACGTATTTTCCTGAACCAAAACGGCTTGGAAGATGATGGCGATATTATTTTGCGCCGCGTCCAGTCCGGTGATGGCCGTACCCGCGTTTTCATCAATGATCAGGTAGCAAGTGTAACGCTTTTGCGTGAACTTGGTCGCAGATTAGTGGAAATTCACGGACAGCATGATGACCGTGCTTTGGTTGATATTGATATTCACCGCAGCCTGCTTGACGCTTTTGGTGGCTTGGATAGCCAGACGGAAGTGGTGCGGGAGAAGTTTAAAAGCTGGCGTGATGCCGAACAGGCATTAAACCGCCACCGTGCCAAAGTGGAAGCAGCAGAGCGCGAAGGCGATTATTTGCGTGCCTCCGTTGAGGAACTGGACAAGCTTAATCCGCAAATTGGGGAAGAAGACGAGCTGGCAGAACGCCGCGCGGTGATGATGAAATCCGAGCGCATTGCTTCTGATGTCAATGAAGCCAGTGATTTATTGTCGGGGCAGGGTTCACCGGTTCCCTCACTTGCAAGTCTTGTACGCCGCTTGGAGCGCAAAGCGCCTGAAGCACCGCAGCTGTTAGAGCCGGTTATCAATGCAATTGATGAAGCGTTGGACAAGCTGGCGCTGGCACAAGACGGTATTGAAGCGGCCATCCGTGCGATTGATTTTGATCCGCGCTTGCAGGAGCAGGTGGAAGAGCGCCTTTTTGCGCTTCGTGCCGCAGCGCGCAAATATTCGGTACCGGTCAGCGAATTACCTGCCTTGCGTGACAAAATGGATGCCGATCTGGTTGATCTTGATGCAGGCGCTGAAAAGCTTGAAAAGCTGGAGGCTGAAGCGATTGTTGCCAAGAAAGCCTATGATGATGTGGCCAAGGCTCTTTCAGCCGCACGTCATGAAACGGCTGAGCATCTGAAAGCTGCCGTAATGGCTGAATTGCCAGCCTTGAAGCTGGAGCGCGCCGAGTTTATCGTTGAAATGACCACAGATGCGGAAAGTCGCAGTGCTGAAGGCATTGATATTGTGGAATATTGGGTGCGCACCAATCCGGGCACCCGTGCCGGTCCGATGATGAAAGTCGCGTCAGGCGGCGAATTATCGCGTTTCTTGCTGGCTTTGAAGGTTGCGCTTGCTGATCGTGGTTCTGCACCAACACTGGTGTTTGACGAAATCGATACAGGTGTTGGCGGTGCGGTGGCCGATGCGATTGGTCAGCGTTTGTCGCGCCTCTCGTCGCGTGTGCAGGTCTTGTCGGTGACCCATGCTCCGCAAGTGGCGGCACGCGCTTCAACGCATTTTCTGATTGCTAAATCAGCAGATAAGAGCGACCGCGTCAGCACATCCATCCGTGTGATGGAAACGGCCGAGCGTCAGGAAGAAATCGCCCGTATGCTGGCTGGTGCCAGCGTGACGGATGAAGCCCGCGCTGCTGCCGAGCGACTGCTTGGCGAGAATAGCAAGGTTAAAGCCTGAACTTCAAATGTCTGATTATTAACAAGCGTGGCGTATCGGATGAGAGCATTGTCCGGTAAACTCCGCAATATATTCAATTGATTCCTGCGGAACGGTAATGAGTGAAATTTCTTTTGATCATATGAGCGAACAAGATGCGACGTTGGAACTGGAGCGGCTGGCAAAGCTCATAGCTTATCATGATGAGCGTTATCATGGGAACGATCAGCCGGAAATTTCAGATGCCGATTATGATGCGCTGAAGCGCCGTAACGAGGCGCTTGAAAAGCTTTATCCGCAGCTTATCCGCGCTGACAGTCCGTCCCGTAAGGTAGGTGCTGCGCCCGCAGCAGGCTTTACCCAAGTGACGCACGCGCGCGCGATGTTGTCACTTGATAATGCATTTTCAGATGAAGATGTGGGTGATTTTGTCGGTAGTGTTTATCGCTTTTTGGGACGTTTGCCGGATAACTCAATTGCATTTACCGCAGAGCCGAAAATTGACGGGCTTTCCTTGTCGCTTCGCTATGAAGGTCGCAAACTGGTAACGGCTGCCACGCGCGGCGATGGCACCACGGGTGAAAATGTTACCGCTAATATTCTGACCATTAAAGAAATCCCGCAAACATTACCTGCATCAGCACCTGATATTGTTGAGGTGCGCGGCGAAGTCTATATGGCGAAAAGCGACTTTCTGGCGCTTAACGAACAAATGGCGGCAGAAGGCAAACAAACCTATGTCAATCCGCGCAATACGGCTGCGGGCTCGTTGCGTCAGCTTGATCCGAAAGTGACGGCCAGCCGTAAGTTACGCTTTTTTGCCTATGCATGGGGCGAGATGTCAGCAATGCCGGCAGATACACAATCCGGCATGGTGGTACTGTTTCAAGAATGGGGTTTCTGCACCAATCCGCTGACCCAGCGTTTGACGAGCATTGAAGCTATCATTGCGCATTACAAGCATATCGGCTTGGAACGCGCGCAGCTTGATTATGATATCGACGGCGTTGTTTATAAAGTTGACGACTTGAAATTGCAGGAGCGTCTGGGCTTCCGTTCACGCAGCCCGCGCTGGGCAATCGCCCATAAATTTCCGGCAGAACAAGCAACCACCATTTTGCGCGGCATTGATATTCAGGTCGGGCGCACAGGTGTGTTAACCCCCGTGGCGCGTCTTACACCAATCACGGTGGGTGGTGTGGTTGTCACCAATGCCACCTTGCATAATGAGGACTATATCAAAGGTATTGGCCTTAAAGGCGAGCCATTGCGCGAAGGGCGCGATATTCGTATTAAGGACACCGTGATTGTGCAGCGTGCCGGTGATGTTATCCCGCAGATTGTCGATGTGGTGCTGAGCGAACGCCCTAGCGATGCTGTACCTTTTCAGTTCCCGCATAAATGTCCGGTCTGTGACAGCCATGCCGTGCGTGAAGAAGGCGAGGCCGCATGGCGTTGCACCGGTGGTTTGATTTGTGAAGCGCAGGCAGTGGAACGTATCCGCCATTTTGTGTCGCGTAATGCTTTCGACATTGAAGGCTTGGGCGAAAAGCAGGTGGAGTTCTTCTTCCATGCGGAAGATGAAAGCTTAAAAATCCGCACACCTGCCGATATTTTCACGCTGGAAAAACGTCAGAGCCAGTCACTGCTGAAAAAGCTAGAGAATATCGAAGGCTTTGGCGCTGTTTCGGTTAAAAAACTATATGCTGCGATCAATGAGCGACGCGAAATCGCGTTAAGCCGCTTTTTGTTTGGTCTGGGGATTCGACATGTCGGTGAAGTGAGTGCCAGGCGTCTGGCGCGTAGCTATGGCTCATATCAGGCTTTGGCTGACAGTGTGAAAGTAGCTCAAGCACCACGCGAAGGTGTTAAAGGCGACAAGGGCAATGAAGCATGGCAGGAATTGACCAATGTTGAAGGCATTGGCCAGATTGTTGCTGGGGCAATTGTCGAGTTTTATCACGAGCCCCATAATATTGCGGTACTGGATGCACTGCTGGCTGAAGTCACACCGCTTGATGAAGCCGCACCTGTTGCGAGTGGTTCGCCTGTTGAAGGCAAGACAATTGTCTTTACCGGCTCGCTGGAAAAGATGTCGCGTGATGAAGCAAAAGCCATGGCTGATCGTTATGGCGCCAAAGTGGCCGGTTCAGTTTCAAAGAAAACCGATCTGGTGGTGGCAGGGCCGGGCGCTGGCTCCAAGCTTGCCAAGGCACAGGAGCTGGGCATTGAAGTGATTGATGAAGATGCGTGGTTTGTGCTGGTTGGCGAAGCTTAAAAGCATATTTCAGGTTCAGGATATGAAAACACCGGCTCTGATATCAGAGCCGGTGTTTTTTTGTCTAAAGAGGTTTGGTTGCCTCAATGAGCCATTCGCTGGCCGACTTATCCATATGGGGTGTCAGCTTTTCGCGTACCTGCTGGTGATAATGATTGAGCCAGTCAATCTCTTCAGGAGAAAGCAGAGCTTTATCAATCAGGCGCAGATCAATCGGGCAGAAGGTGAGGGTTTCAAAACCCATCATCGGCAGATCGCCGCCTTCCGGCACCGTTGCTTCGGTGACGATAATCAGGTTTTCAATGCGGATACCGAATGAGCCCGGCTTGTAATAGCCCGGTTCATTGGAGCAGATCATGCCAGCCATCAGCTCCTGATCGCCGCGCTTGGAAATGCTTTGCGGCCCTTCATGGACGGAAAGATAAGAGCCGACACCGTGGCCGGTGCCATGACCGTAATCGAAGCCTTGTTTCCAAAGGGCGATACGTGCAAGCGCGTCAATATCCTGTCCGCGGGTGCCTTTCGGAAAGCGTGCTGTGGAAATGGCAATCATGCCTTTCAGCACCAGTGTAAAGGCACGTTTTTTCTCAGATGTTACATCGCCGATGGCAACCGAGCGGGTAATGTCGGTGGTGCCGTCACGATATTGGCCGCCAGAATCGATTAGATAGACATCACCATTTTCAAACTGACGGTTGGTGTCAGTGTTGACGCGGTAATGGATGATCGCGCCATTGGGCCCGCTGCCGGAGATGCTGTCGAAGGATAATTCTTCCAATGGCATCTGAAAATCTTTGCCGACTTCTGCACGGCATTCTTCTAATTTTTGTGCCGCAGAAATTTCGCTTAAATCCTCCGGCTTTTGTGCATCCAGCCATGAGAGGAAGCGTACCATCGCAACACCGTCGCGCTCATGTGCTGTACGGCTGCCGTCAAGTTCGGCTTTGTTTTTAATGGCACGTGGCAGACGTGCCGGATCTTTACCGCAGATATAAGAGCCATTCGCGCCTTCAATGATGAGGCGGAATTTTTCTGCCGCCAGCGCCGGATCCAGCATGAAAATCTCGCCCGCTTGTGCGCGTTTGGTCAAGGCTGCTTCAAGGCTTGACGGCTCGCATATAGTGGCAAGCTGGGTGAGGTAAGCACGCGGTTCAATGGCAAGCTTGCGCTCATCAATGAAAATCTGCGGTGCCTCAGTGCTTGACAGAATAACAAAGCAAAGCGGCAGTGGCGTGTTGGAAACATCTTTGCCGCGAATGTTGAAAACCCAAGCCGCTGATGACGGATCAGTCAGAATGGTGGCCGTGGCAGCCGTTTGACCAAGTGCCTTTTGCATCAGGGCGATTTTTTCGGATGCTTCCTGACCCGAATAGCGTGCCGGCTGAATGGTAACCGGTGCCAATGGTGCAGCAGGGCGGTCTTGCCAGACCTGATCCACCAGATTGTGCTCAAGCGCTACCAAGCGCCCGCCATTGGCTTCAAGGCTGTTGCGTAAGGCTGCTGCTTCATTGATAGTGTGCAGCCATGGATCAAAGCCGATGACCAAACCTTCGCCATTGTCTTTCAGCCATGTGGCTGGCGGATTGGTAACAAGGCTTTCAATAGTGAAAATTGCCGGATCGGTTTGAGTTGCCGCCTGCAATTCATAACGGCCATCCACAAACAGCAAAGCGCTGTCTTTTAAAATAAGGGCTGCACCTGCCGAGCCGGTGAAGCCGGTGAGCCAGCCAAGACGCTGTGCGCTTTCCGGCACATATTCGCCCTGATGTTCATCAGCACGCGGCACCAGAAAACCATCAATTTGGTTTTCTGCCATCAGTTTGCGCACATTGGCAACGCGCGGCTTGGCATGAGAAGGATCTGATT
>JAEWHQ010000063.1 GCA_023387715.1 Pseudomonadota bacterium
AAAACAGCCGCGCGCTCGCATAAATCCTGCGGTGCATTTTCTTCATTGCGCAACACGGCCAGCACATCAAGGGCTTCAAGAGCGGGGCCGATGCCTTTACCCACCGGCTGAGTGCCGTCGGTATAAACACAAGCAACCGTCAGGCCAAACTCTTTACCAACAGTTGTAAGCAATTCGCTGAGCTGGTCTGCCGCTTCGATGCTTCTGACCTTGGCTGTCGGGCCGATCGGGATATCGATCACGACATGAGTTGAACCGGCCGCGACTTTTTTCGACAATACGGAAGCGACAAGCTGGCCTTCGGTATCAATATCAAGGTCGCGCTCGATACGGATAAAGACATCATCGGCAGGGCTGAGCTGTACTGCGCCACCCCATGCCATGCAGCCGCCTTGTTCGCGCACCACTTTTTTCAGCTTATCGAGTTCCAGATCAACCGGTGTCATAGTTTCCATCGTGTCTGCCGTACCGGCAGGGGAGGTGATGGCGCGCGAGGATGTCTTGGGCATGGTGAGCCCGTGCGCGGTGACAATGGCAACAACAAGCGGTGTGGTGCGGTTGCCCGGCAAACCGCCGACACAATGCTTGTCGAGAACAATGTCTTTGTTCCAGTTCAAGCGCTCACCGGCACCAATCATGGCTTTGGTCAAATAGATGGTTTCTTGTGTATCAAGCGGCGGTGTGGCGCTGGCAGTCAGAAAGGCTGCCAGATGCACATCCGTGTAACGACGCGCCACCACATCATCGATAATCGCGCTGATGCCTTCATAATCGAAGCGGTTGCCATAAATGCGGCTGCGAATATGGGAAAGTGAAGTCAGTGCCGGCGGGTGGCTTACTTCTACTTTGTCACCTTCTTCAACGCCTAATAAATCCCATGCTGTTTGCGACATGCCGATTGTATCAAGCTCTAGCAATTCGCTGTCGATTTGCAAAAGCTCTGCATAAATAGAGCGGTCACCGGCATAGACCTGCACATGCGAGCGGGAAGAAAGTCCCGCCGAATGACAGGCGGGACAATCCGTGCGCATGATCACCACAGCCTGATCATGGGTAAAAAGCCCAAGCCGTCTGGCTTTTAGCGGCGGGTGATCGCAATGAACGCGGCTCATAGTTTGAATTCCTGATCCTGACGCGGTACGACACTATCCCAGCCAAGTTCGCGGCCGATAAGAACACGCAACGCCTCTGAAGCATCTGGTTCACCATGCACGATGAAGGTTTTCTTCGGCGGAATACGGAAGCCGGAAAGCCAGCGGATCAGCTCATTGGCATCGGCATGACCTGAAAGTGTATCAATTTGCGCCACTTCCGCATTAACCGGCACCCACATGCCATGGATTTTCAACTCTTTTGCGCCTTCACGTAAGGCACGCCCGCGTGTGCCAGCCGCCTGAAATCCAGCCAGCAAAATGGTATTTTTCATATCCGGAGCATAATTTTTCAAATGGTGCAAAATGCGCCCGCCGGTTGCCATGCCAGATGCAGAAATTACCACTTTCGGATATGGATTATTGTTGATGGCTTTTGAATCTTCCACATCTTCGGTGTAGCGCGCGATCTTGTAAGCTTCGCGGGCTTCATCAGGCGTCAGCTTGTGATCATCCATGTGACGGCTCATCATGGTGGTCGCATCAATGGCCATCGGACTATCGAGGAAAATCGGCACAGCACTTAAACGGCCAGCCTGTTTCAGCTTCCAGAAATAATAAAGCAGTTCCTGCGCACGGCCAACCGCAAAGGAAGGGATTACTAATGTGCCGCCACGCTGAACAGTTTTTTCGGTGATGGCACCAAGTGCTTCCGCCGGATCGGTATGATCATGCAGACGGTTGCCATAGGTGGATTCTACCACCACATAATCGGCTTCTTCCGGTGTGATCGGATCAGGCATCAACGGATGGTTGTAACGTCCGATATCGCCGGAGAAAACAACACGCTTGCCTGCCCAGTCGACTTGCACATTGGCAGCCCCTAAGATGTGACCGGCATAGCGGAAACGGAAGCGCAGATCATCGAGAATAGTGATGGTCTGGTCAAATTCCACACGGGAGAAATGTCCCAGTGCATTTTCGGCGTCGCGCGCATCATAAAGCGGCAATGCCGGAGCATGCTTGGTCAGTTTGTGGCGATTGAGGAAGTCGGCGTCTTTTTCCTGCAAATGGCCGCTGTCTTTGAGGATCAGTTCTGCCACATCGCGGGTGGCGGATGTGGAATAAATCTTGCCGCGAAAACCCTGCTTGACCAAACGAGGCAGATAGCCGCTGTGATCGAGATGGGCATGGGTTAAAATTACCGCATCAATATCGCGCGCGGCAATGCTTAAATTTTCCCAGTTCAGCTCGCGTAAGTTTTTCAAGCCCTGAAACAAGCCGCAATCAATCAGCACATTGTGCTTGCCGTTCGAAAGCAGATGTTTGGAACCGGTTACGGTGCCTGCGGCACCTAATGGTTTGAGTGTCAGCATCATGCGCTCTTTTCTGCCTTTGGGGTTTGGGTTGCGGCAAATTCATTGATGCCTTCCACCAGCAATTCGGCAACAGAAATGCCGTTGCTGATATGTGGCACGCAATCGGTGGAGACGACTTTTTCTGCAATCGCGCTTAAGCGCTGATAAGCATCATCGGCAAACAGCCCGTGAACGACAACACAAACAGGCTTGGCAAGACCTTGGGCTTGCAGCTGTTTGGCAGCTTCCACCATTGTGCGGCCGGAAGAGGCAATATCATCCACTAAAACCGGTGTCCGGCCTTTCCATTGCGAGAGATCGCCCATGTGAATTTCCACATTGCGGTCGCCGTAGCGAGTTTTGCGCAAAACTGTGAAAGGCGCACCGGAGAGTTCGCCGATCTGGCTTACCCATTGTTCGCTTTCTTCATCGGGGCCAATCAGCAAAGGCTTTTCAATGTTTTGGCTGATCCATTTGGCCAATACCGGCGCAGAGGCCAGATGCGTGGCGGGGATGGTGTAAATTTCCGACAAAGAATGATAGCGGTGCAGGTGCGGATCAATTGTCAGCAAACTGTCAAATGATGAGGAAACAAGGCGCGCAAATGTGCGCGATGTAATGGCTTCCCCTGCTTTGAAACGAATATCCTGACGCATATAGGCCAGATATGGCGTTACCAGATTGACGGAGCGGGCGTTGAATTCACGCGCGGCATCGGCTGCAAAAACAACAGCCAGAAAATTGTCGTTCGGATGTGCCAGTGTGCAGATCAGATCAACATGGCGTCCCTCGACATCATCCAGAAAACGCACATAGCTTTCACCATCGGGAAAATGGCGGGTTTCCAATGCACCAAGCTGGAAATTGCCGGCAGCAGCAATAGCGGCTGCGAGCTCTTCATTGCCTGGCAAAGGAATAATCAGACGTTTCTCAACAGAGTTAGAAGCCATGTTAGCTCATCCGTTTATTGTTGATTTTTAAATATCGAGAATGAAATAAGCAGAGCAGGAGCGGGCATTTTTGCCCGCTCCTTTTGTCGGCAATTAAGCTTATGCGTCACGTTTATGCGGCCATTTCCAATCGCGCACTTCCGGCATGTCTTCGCCATGTTCACGCACATAGTCATGGTGCTTTTGCAGCTTCTCATTGAGCGAAGCGATCAGCGGCTCGGCAATATCAGTGGCCAAAGGCAGACGCTTGAGCGCCTCAATCGCCAAGTGATAGCGGTCAAGCTCGTTCATCACTGCCATATCGAACGGCGTTGTGGTGGTGCCTTTTTCAATAAAGCCGCGAACGTGGAAGTTCGGGTGGTTGGTGCGCTTATAAACCAGACGGTGGATGAGATAAGGATAGCCGTGATAGGCAAAAATCACCGGACGGTCTGTGGTGAAAAGCGCATCAAATTCACTGTCGTCAACGCCATGCGGATGATGCTGCGGTGATTGCAGCGCCATCAGATCAACAATATTGACAACGCGAATGCGCAAATGTGGCAATGCTTCACGTAAGATTGCTGTGGCGGCCAATGTTTCCATGGTCGGCACATCACCGGCGCAGGCCATCACCAGATCCGGCTCCATGCCGTCTTCACTGCCTGCCCAATCCCATTTACCAAGACCGACTTCGCAATGTTTTACTGCTTCATCCATGGTGAGCCATTGTGGGGATGGCTGCTTGCCGGCCACAATCACATTCACGCGGTTCCATGTTTTGAGGCAGTGATCGCCCACCCAAAGCAGCGTATTGGCATCCGGCGGGAAATAAACGCGTACAATATCGGCGCTTTTATTGGCAACCAGATCAACAAAGCCCGGATCCTGATGGGAGAAACCATTGTGATCCTGACGCCAGACATGGGAGGTCAGCAGATAGTTGAGCGAGGCCACCGGCTTGCGCCATGGCAGTTCACGCGCCACCTGCAACCATTTAGCGTGCTGGTTGAACATGGAATCCACAATATGGATAAAGGCTTCATAGCAGGAGAAGAAGCCGTGGCGTCCGGTGAGCAGATAGCCTTCCAGCCAGCCCTGACACAGATGCTCACTTAAGACTTCCATCACGCGGCCATCAGCGGCCAGATGGTCGTCACTGTCTAAAGTTTCAGCCATCCAGACACGGTCGGTTGCTTCAAAAACACTGCCCAGACGGTTGGATGCAGTTTCATCAGGCCCGAAGACGCGGAAGTTTTTTTCTTCATCATTGAGGCGGATGACATCACGCAGATAGTCGCCGAGGATTTTGGTGGTCTGTTCTTCAACTGCACCCGGTTCGGTGACATTAACCGCATATTTGCGGAAATCCGGTGTGTTCAGCTCTTTACGCAATAAGCCGCCATTGGAATGCGGAATGGCGCTCATGCGCTTTTCGCCATCCGGTGCCATTGCGCGCAGCTCCGGTTTCAGCTTGCCGCTTGCGTCAAACAGATCTTCCGGATCATAGCTGCGCATCCAGTCTTCGAGGATTTGGCGATGTGCATCATCGGCGCGGCAATTGGCGACCGGCACCTGATGGGAGCGCCAATGGTCTTCCACCATTTTACCGTCAACCACTTTGGGCCCTGTCCAGCCTTTCGGGCTGCGCAGAATAATCATCGGCCAGCGCGGACGCTCCGGTGATTTGATATCGGCTTGATTTTTAATCGCTTTGATACGGTCAAAAGCCTTGTCGAAAGTCGAGGCCATTTGCTGGTGCATGGCTTCCGGCTCATGGCCTTCTACAAAAAACGGCTCATAGCCATAACCGGTGAAAAGGCTGTGCAGGTCTTCATCCGACATACGTGCAAGCAATGTCGGATTGGCAATTTTATAACCGTTGAGATGCAGGATCGGCAGCACCGCACCGTCACGTTTCGGATTGAGGAACTTGTTGGAATGCCAGGCGGCAGCCAATGGACCGGTTTCGGCTTCACCATCACCCACAACACAGGCAACCACCAGATCAGGATTGTCAAAAGCTGCGCCAAAAGCGTGCACAAGCGCATAGCCAAGCTCGCCGCCTTCATGAATGGAGCCCGGTGTTTCCGGTGCCACATGGCTTGGAATACCGCCCGGGAACGAGAACTGGCGGAAAAGCTTTTGCATACCTTCCACATCTTCGGTAATGTCGGGATAGGTTTCGGTATAAGTGCCTTCCAGATAAGTGTTTGCCACCATGCCGGGGCCACCATGACCGGGGCCGCAAACATAAAGCACATCTTCGTTGCGCTCTTTAATGATGCGGTTGAGATGCACATAGATGAAGTTCAAACCCGGCGTGGTGCCCCAATGGCCAAGCAGACGCGGCTTGACATGTTCAGGCTTTAACGGCTCACGCAGCATCGGATTTTGCATCAGGTAAATCTGGCCGACAGAGAGATAATTGGCAGCGCGCCAATAACGGTCGGTGAGTTTTAGCTGTTCGGGGGAAAGGGGCTGGGCGCCAGTCTGATTATTCATTCCGGAATTCCTTAACCTATTGGG
>JAEWHQ010000076.1 GCA_023387715.1 Pseudomonadota bacterium
CCGGGTTGCCGCCTTTCATCGTAAGTGGCCAGAGAACAAGTCTTGGGCATGCAACATGGTCCGGGCGTGTTTTGCAAAATGGCGATTCACTTGCTTTTGAAATACCGGGTGTCGTTGCCCGTTATGCTGGGCCGCTTTTTCGGTCCGGTGTTGTGGGCAGCAAATCGGACGAGTTAAAGCATTTGGAAAATGCAACTTTAAAATCGTTAGAAATCCTGATTGATAACATCAAGCCGGGTGCTGTTTGTGAGGACATACATGCACTCAGTGTGCGAAATTTTTCGCAATTTGGTTATACACTCGGGCATCGAAGCGGGTATTCGGTGGGCGTAAACTATGCGCCGGACTGGGGAGAGGGTAATATTTTATCAATCCGCGCTGGTGAGAAACGTGTTATTGAGGAAGGAATGGTTTTTCACCTTGTACCCGGCATTTATGTCGAGGGAAAACATGTGGTGGTTATCTCCGAGACGGTCGTCGTAACCAGTCAAGGTTGTGAATGCTTGACGAACTATCCGCGTGAGATTTTTGTGGTTTGATGTTTGCCCTTGATCAAGCAACCCAAAGGATGGGTGCTTGATCAGGGTATTTAATTGTTGTTATTTATCAATTGTTTAAATAATTACCTGCGCTTGGTTGATGTTGATAATATCCACATCTGAAATTAAGCCATTGACAAGTGGATGTTATTTTCAGATGCTTTGATTGTGCATTGGGGCACATAAAAAAATTAAGCGAAGTTGCTGAACATTAGTTCTGGGATTATAGCTGTGTTTTTTAATTGGCGACTGCCGCCAATACGAGATGTTCAGCCTTTCATGATAAAGGGAACATCTGAGATGAGCAGAAAAACCTCACTTTTAAGTTTGGCGCTGATGGCATCGGTGCTATCGACTCCAGCATTTGCGCAGGCAAAAATTGCCTCAATTTTTGATCTGACAGGTAGCTTGAATATTTATGGTATTCAGCAAAATCAGGCCTTGGAGCTGGCCGTTGAAGACATCAACAATAATGGCGGTCTCCTTGGAGAAAAGGTTGCTGTTGTTGCTTATGATGCCCAGTCTGAGCAAAGCAAATTTACGCAATATGCGAATACCGCTATTATGCGTGACCGCGTCAATGCAATGTTTGGCGGTTTGACGAGCTCAGCCCGTGAAGCTATTCGCCCAGCTGTTCGTAAAGCAAATATTCCTTATTCTTATTCAGCGCTGTACGAGGGGGGCACCTGTGACAAGCAAACTTTTGTAACAGGCCCGACAGCATCGCAGCAGCTTTCAGTGTTAATTGACTGGGCTGTCAAAAAATATGGCAAGAAAATTTATATCATGGCGCCGGATTATAGTTTCGGAACCATTTCTGCTCACTGGATTCATGCAAGGGGTTTATTTTTTTGCAAAAAATCTGGATTCCCTTGACCCTTTATGCGAACTGTTCAGGATGCAATTTGAATTGACTCTGCTATGTGCAGCAAAACCAACTATCAGATCGCGCTACTTAAAATAAGTGAATTACGTTTTGTTGAGCCGGAAACAGTTGTTTTTAATGATGCGGAAGCAAAAGTGGTGGCTGCGTTTGAGGCAACTTTGGAGCGGCTGCAAAAGTCTGGTGCGATAATAAGGCGTCAAAAGTTTTCGCTATTTGATGAGATATTAGCTCTAATGGCAAAGTATGGATCTTTAGTGACAGCCGGGGCCTTTGCATTTCATCACCAGCGTCAGGCGAGTACACAAACCCGCAAAATGGATCATCATGTGATAACCCGTATGGGAATGGGTACAAAAAATTCGCTGGTTTATTACTGAGAGCTGACAAATGCGCGTGAGAAGATGATCTTGCAGTTTAACACCATGGTTGAGAGTAACGAGCTCATTATTTCACCCACCGTTCCCCACATAGCACCAGAGCTGGTTCCATTGTTGAAAGACGATGCACTCTTCGTGCATTTTAATAATAAAACACTGCGCAATACATTAACTGGCAATTTTTTTGGATTGGTGTGCTGTTTCAATACCTTGCCGTAAAGGAAAAGCTGAAATGCCTGTTGGGTTCCAGATTGCTGCATGCGCCAATCGAGATGAATATATATGTTGGCCGCAGCGATGGCGGCAGAGAACATTGTTAGGAACTATCCCTGAAATTGTCTCCAATCACGAGCGATCTCAAAGAACTTGTGGTGCGTACCAAGACACCTGTCAGGTTATTGAAGATAATGGCGATAAGTCTGAAACTGGAACCGGAGATATCAAAATTCTTTCATGAGAAAAATGATTTGTTCGACCAGCGTTTAAAATAGCTGAAAATCCGTCATTCTGCTGTTATAGAGAAGCCTTAAAGGCACGAAGATTGCATATCCGATGTTAAGAAGGGCTAACTTTTTTGCTTAAGTGGCTTCAAAAGAGATTAACGGCGTGGTCGCCGGAACATAAAAAGATTATTCGCGACTTTCCAGGTTTTGAAGAACTGGTAATGAGCCGGACTGGTGATGAAGACAGGCAAGGTACAGTCGTTGGGTTTTATACAAAAGATAGTATTTATGAGTTGGAGAAAAACCGCCTCCAGCGTTCGTTGGACATACTCAATTTGCGATATGATTTGTCAGAAATTGAAAATCAGCAATCCTGGGTACGCAATGCCGGAATGAAGCCTTCAGTACTGGTTAAAATGCGTGAAAAACATCAAGGGTCTCTGCTTTATTTGGATGTTGATGCTGTTTTTCATCGTAATCCGTGGCCGCTTTTGCTGGAGCAAGATTGTGATCTTGCGGTGTATTTCGAGCCGGAGGGTAATCTCTTGAGCGGAACATTGTTCATTGGCGATACACCGGCAGCAAAAGATATATTGAGCGTGTGGGATCAGGCTTGCCGTGACAATCCTGAAGAGTGGGATCAACGGGTTTTACAAAAAATTATTGCCGACGATCAACAGAGCAAAAGCCCACGCTATCGGGTGGAAAGATTACCGGTTTCTTATTGCTGGGTATTTGATAAAATCAATAACGAGCCGGAGAGCGTGATTTATATCGAGCATTTGCAGGCGAGCCGCGAGAAAAAGAAACGTAAGCGTTTATTCAATCGTAAAGGCAAGGGACTAACCCGCCGCGATGACAGAATAAAAGAAATTGAAAAAGTGCTTTTTCAATAGTTTTAAGTGTTTAGTGCCGCTTTACTTATGGTTTCTAAGCCCCAGATATGTGAGTGGCGGGCTACCAAAAGCGCGTTTGAACATCAGTGTAAAAGCTGCCGGATTTTCATAGCCCAAATCTAGCGCTACATTGGTAACAGGCTCACCGCTGGCAAGGCGTGGTATTGCTGACAGCAGGCAGGCTTGCATACACCATGCTTTAAAACTCATGCCTGTTTCGCGCCGGAAAAGCCGTGTGAATGTACGCCGGCTGGTGCCGATGCTTTCACACCAATCATCAATAGTTTCATGAATATTGGGTGCCAGCATAAAAACGCGGCAGCGCTCGGCTAAAATTTTATGTGTCGGATAGGGTAGTGAGAGAGGAAGAGGCGGTAATTGCGCCAGCTCATAGAGGAGCAGCTGCATCAGAGTGCCTTCGCGGCCGTCCAGTTGGTATTCCAGCGGTAAATCCAGTGCTTCATTGATCAGTTCACGGACAAATGCGGAAATGCTGACCACCTGACAACTTTCAGGCATCGTTGGAATGGCATCGGGTTCCAGATAAAGGCTTTGCATGGTGACGTCGCCGACGATACGCACATTATGCGTCGCGCAAGGCGGGATCCACATGCCACGCTGCGGTGGCATTACCCATGTGCCGGTAGGGGTGGTGAGAACAATGAGGCCGGACGTTGCAGACATTAATTGGCCGCGCCGGTGATGATGAGGCACAATTGAGTGGCCATCGGGGTAAATATTGCCGATAGCAACAACAGGGCGGTCGATATGGTCAACCTGATCAATATGGATGTGACGCATGCTTTGACCCGATTTAGTAATTGAATGACCCAACATCGGTGGCGGGTCTAAAACTTCTGTATCATGAAAAAGCAGATAATCGCAATAAGTCGCGAATAAGCAGGTGCTGACAGCCTGCAACAAGAATGAAAGTTTAATTCCGTGTCAAACACAACTGTTTCTGCTGTTCCGATAAAAGCAAAAGCTGCTTTTCCTGTTCTTTTGGGCGCAAGTGCAGGGCATCTACTGAATGATCTTTTGCAGGCTTTGCTGCCCGCGATGTATCCGATTTTGCAGCAAGGATTTTCGCTGAGCTTTGCTCAGGTCGGTATTCTGACCTTCGTTTATCAGCTGACGGCATCCATTTTTCAGCCCTTCATCGGTCATTATACTGACCGTAACCCGATGCCTTATTTGCTGCCTTTAGGCATGGCGTCCTCTATGAGCGGCTTGCTGGCACTGGCCTTTGCACCAACCTATGGCTGGTTGTTGTTAGGCTCGGTTTTATTGGGGTTGGGGTCTTCGATTTTCCATCCGGAAACATCGCGCATTGCACGCCTTGCGTCCGGTGGTTCGCATGGACTTGCGCAATCCCTGTTTCAGGTGGGCGGTAATTTTGGTTCAGCACTTGGGCCTTTGGCAGCAGCGTTTATCATTCTGCCGCGCGGGCAAAGCGGTCTGGCATGGTTTGCCATTGCAGCCCTTGCTGGCATTATTTTATTGTCGGCGCTGGGGGCTTGGTATCGCTCCAATGGCCTGACACGTAAAGCCAGCAATGCAGCACCGGAACGCCATTCGTTTTTGACCAAACGTCAGGTCAGTATTGCCATGGCTATTCTGATTGCGCTGTTATTTTCCAAATATATCTATCTGGCAAGCTTCACCAGCTATTACACTTTTTACCTGATGGATAAGTTTGATCTGCCGATTAAATCGGCGCAGGTTTTGCAATTTGTGTTCTTTGCGTCCGTTGCTGCCGGCACCATTTCCGGCGGGCCAATTGGTGACCGTTTGGGACGCAGACTGGTGATCTGGGTTTCTATTTTAGGTGTGTTGCCGTTTACGCTTTTACTGCCACATGTGGGCTTGACGGCTACAGTGCTCCTCACCGTGATTATCGGTTTTGTAATTTCATCGGCATTTCCGGCAATTGTGGTTTACGGTCAGGAACTGATGCCGGGACGTGTTGGTATGGTGTCGGGCTTGTTCTTCGGCTTTATTTTCGGGATTGGTGGTATTGGTGCGGCCGCTCTTGGCGCGCTGGCAGACTGGAAAGGGATTTCCTTTGTATTTCTGATCTGCTCGTTTTTGCCAATCATTGGTGTGCTGACAGCATTTTTGCCAAATCCGCGTGAACCAAAAACCGATTGAATGTAGATAACTGCTGAAATTAAAAAGCCCCGATAACCGGGGCTTTTTTTTATTAGTTTTGACTATCGTAATCTGTGGATGCTTTGACCAAAGCATCAATATCATCGGCACAGATCTGAGCGCGAAGCGCATCAAATTTCTGTTTATCCCATTGATAAATGCCAAGCGCCAGCAGACGCTCAACGGTTGCTTCAGGAAAACGCTGTTTGATTGGTTTGGCAGGATTTCCGGCAACGATTGTATAGGGTGCAACCGATTTGGTGACGATGGCGCCGGATGCAATAATTGCACCTTCACCAATGGTTACGCCCGGCATAATCATCGCGCGCATACCGATCCATGAGCCATCCTGAATAATGGTGTCGCCTTTGCCGATATAGGCATCACCAATGACCTCAACAAAAGGATAAAGGCTGAACCAATCGGTGCGGTGGGTGTGATTGCCGCCCATCAGAATGACAGCTTCAGCACCGATGCAGACATAATCACCAATATGAAGCTGGTCGATTTCCCACATTGGCTCCCATGTTGCCAAACTATATTCATCGCCATAATGATAGCGCACGACACTTTCTTCAAATGTGCCTGTCCATGCGCCGCTATAATAGCTTTGCTGGCCGCGAATATGGATATTTGGATTTTTGACGGTTTCCGCCAGCATTTCCACTTTTGACCAATGTTTGACGGATGCCTGATCAACCGACATTTTTACTCTCCGTTTAAAGATGAGGGACAGGCATAAAACGCCATATGAAAGCACTTCTATAACAAAGTGCTCCTATGGTTACAAACATTAGCTGATTTAAGTTTTTAAACCTTCTTAGAGGCTGAACTTTCTGCCCTTCAACAAAGTGAGCAGCAAAAGCGGAATAAGCGTGGTGATGATGATGGCGATAAGCGCCATTGCCATGCCAAGGCCAACCGAGCCTTGCTCGAATTGTCGCCAGATAAAGATGGAAATGGTTTGCATGCCAACGGGGGCAATCAGCACAGAGGCAACCAGCTCGCGGGTGGCGACTGCAAAAACGAGCAACATGGCTGTAATCAGGCTTGGCGCAATAAGCGGCAGCATGATGCGGCGAAAGGTGGTGAAACTAGTGGCACCGCAAACGCGTGCTGCTGCCTCCAGATTATCCCCGATCTGATGGAAGGCGGCGGTGGTATAGCGGATGGGTTGCGGCAGCAAGATGCAGCAATAGGCCAGCAACAGGATCAGCGGTGTGTTGTAAGGAGAAACCAGTAATGCTGGCTGGTTCCAGGCCAGAATAAGGCCAACAGCAACCACCACACCTGGCAAAGAGTTTGGCAAAACGGTTAAAACATCGAGGAAATTGCGGCCGCGGAAGCGCATTTTTACTACCGCATAGGCTGCAACTGCGCCTAATAAGCCGGTGAAAAGTGCACTTGCGACGCCCAAAGACAGGCTGTTGATGAGGGCTTTCATGCCGCCTGCGGAATTTTCAGCAATGGCACTGAAATTGTCAAAACCGATATTGGAAAGTGTCAAACCGCCTGAAATGGTCTTTGATAATGCGGTGGCAAGAATGGCAAGCAGCGGCACGCCGGTTGCCAAAAAACTGACAAAGGCAAAAAGAGCGACGACAGGGATGGTAAGGTTTCCCAAGGCGCGTTTGTCTTTGGCCTGTGGCTTGCCGACAGTGGTGACATAAGAACGGCGGTTTAAAATCCAGCGCTGGATCATAAAGGCACCAAGCGACAATAAAACGAGGGCGAGCGAGAAGACGGCAGCACCTGCCAGATCAATCGGCCAGTCTGAAACGCGAAGATCGATTTCTGTGACGAGCACTTCAAAGCCGGAGCGGCGGCCAAGGGCTGCCGGTGTGCCATATTCTTCAATGGCAGCAGCAAAAACCAAAAGCAGGCTTGCGGCAAGGCCGGGTGTTGCAAGCGGCAAAGTAATACGGAAAAAAGAGCGCCATGAAGAGGCACCAAAAACGCGGCCAACATCGGCATAACGCGCGCCGACGGCTTCAATGGTGCGCGACACGGCAAAATAAACCAACGGAAATGTGTTGAGCGCCATGACAAATGTCATGCCGGAAACAGAAAACAAAAAAGATGAGAGGTTGAAACCGGCAAGCTGCTCCAGATAACCGCGCGGTTGCAGGCTCATAATCCAGCCAAGAGTGGCAATATATGGCGGGATCATGAACGGGATGAGCATTAAGATATCCCAGAATATCGCCAGCGGCACTTTGTAAAGCGCCCGAAACACGGCCAGTGGCACAGCAATGAGTGCTGAAAGAGCGACTACCAGCAAACCCAGCAACACGGTATTGCCGGTAATGCGGAAAAGGCGCGGATCATCAAAGAGTGCTGCAATATGCGAAAACGGGTTGGCCAGCGAACCGCTGCCCAATTGCGGAAATATCGATTGCAGGATGATAAAAACAAAGGGGACCGCTACGACGAGTAACAGACCTGCCATGGCAAAATAACCGAGAGGATTTTGCAGGCTTGCGTTTTTAATCTGCATTTTTATTTCCAGTATGACCGGCAAGGCCAGTTAAGATTGCAATGAACAGATGCGGGAAGTGCACAAACTCCCCGCATCCTCTCTGTTCAGG
>JAEWHQ010000278.1 GCA_023387715.1 Pseudomonadota bacterium
TGTTTGTGCCTGAGCTTGCAATTGTGCAAAGCCACCGCCGAATAAAGCAGTGGTGCCGATAAGGGCGCTGGCAAGCATAGTCGTGAATGCACGGGTCATACGGATTCCAATCTCTTTAATTCAAAACTTATCCTATCACCCTGATCGGGCGACGCGGTCAAGTGCTGTTATTTTTTGGTGTTGATAATATCTTGCGCACGCAGCCAGTCAGGGGAGCCTTTTTTGAGCTTTTGCTGAGCACGCAAGGCGAAGATTTTCGCCTGCTGGCGATTGCCGGAGTAATAATGCATATCTGCTGTTGCAAGATCGGCAAGTGCAATATCACCCGATTGGCCATAGGCTTGCGCCAGATAGCCGTAACCGCTTGGAAACTCTGGTTCGCGGGCAATACCGGCTTTAAGCTCACGGATTGCGGCTGGCATATTGGCTTTGGTGCCGGTGAGCATCAAAGCGCGGCCATAACTCATCCGCATGATGCTGGATTTTTTCGGATCAAGCGATGTGGCTTGCTGCAAGGCTTTGGCCGCGCCTGTTGGGTCATTGGCCTTCATCAAAATCTCACCGCGAATCTCATAAAAGTAAGGATTCTTCGGCTGTTCTTTGATGAGAGCGTCGATTTTCGGTAAAGCATTACGGGCGGAACCATTCAGATAAGTGGTAATGGCATCGCCATACCGTGCGGCAAGGCCACGCGGATTGTTACGGAAAATGCGCTGTACCGAGCCCATGCCTGAATAAGCAGCAATTTTGGCGCGCGCCATATCATGGCGCAATTGCAATGCGGCACTGTCGGTTTTGTTATAATGCGGGCTGGCCTTGGCAAGGTTTTCCAGATTGGAAATACGTTCACGCGGCAGCGGATGGCTGATGCGATATTGATCAATCTGGGTGCCGTTTAACGAAAGCGCATTGGCAAAACGCGAGAAGGTGGTCAGCATGCCTTTGGCAGACTGGCCGGTGGCATTCAGATAATTGATTGCCAGACGGTCGGCGGTCATTTCTTCGGTGCGCTGATAGGAGAGCAGACTGCGCATCGCAGCCTCACCGCTGCCCATCGCGATGCCACCGCCGGCAGCCGCAGCAGAACTATTGCCAGCGGCAGCACCTGCAACACCAGCACCAGCACCAATCAGTGCACCAATGACAGCCATTGTTCTGGCACGGCTTAATTGCTCACGCAGACGATCCTGATGGCCACCCGCCAGATGGCCTGCTTCGTGGGCAATCACGCCAATCAGCTCATTAGGCGTTTCAGATTGCACGATTGCGCCGCTATTGATGAAAATGCGACGACCATCAACAAAAGCATTAAAGCTGCTGGAATTGACCAGAATCGTTTGCACGTTGCGTTTTTTTAATTTCGCAGCGTTTAAAATCGGATTGGTATAATCGGTAATCAGCGCTTCAATCTCGGCATCACGAATGATGGGGACGCTGCGCGATTGTGCATAAGCGGGAAGAGTGCTTGTCGCACCAATAACAAATGTCAGTGCGCCTGCCAGAAGCTTTGCGGCCATTTTGCCAGTCGCAGCATTAGAAACTAAGCGGGAGGAGGTGTTGCACAAAGATACCGTTTGTTGCTTGGCGGGGGTCATTATGTCAGCCTTCCATTTAACACTGCATATCCATAGCCGATAATCTATTGATATAAAAATAGTTTGTTGCGATTGATTGTCGCCTGCTTTGCTTTGTATGTGTGAATCGGTTGCTTGAGTAATCAGGCAAATATACGGCAAACGTGGCATTCAGTGTAAAAACGGGTGCTTTTATTGTTTAAATTATTGGGAGACGGCAGTGAGTGCTTTTTCAACTCGAAGCGAGATTGAACCTTTTCATGCGATGGATTTGTTGGTGAAAGCTAATCATCAGCGTTCACTCGGTGCTCCGGTTATTTCAATGGCGGTTGGCCAGCCTGCCGATCCGGCTCCTAAAACCGTGCTGCTCGCCGCAGAAAAAGCCTTAAAAGACGGCCGCATTGGCTATACGGATGCTTTGGGTTTGCGAAGCTTGCGCGAAGCAATCGCACAACATTATGCTGATCATTATGGTGTGAGTGTTAACCCTTCGCGCATTGCGGTGACAACCGGCTCATCGGCGGCTTTCAATCTGGCATTTCTGGTTTATTTCAATCCGGGCGACAGGGTGGCAATTACTCGTCCTGGCTATCCGGCCTATCGCAATATTCTCAAAGCACTTGGCCTTGAAGTGGTAGAGATTGGAGCCGGTGAGGGTGAAGACAGTAATTTAACCGCTGAAGCTTTGGCGGCTGCACATGCTGAAAAGCCGCTTAAAGGCGTGCTTTTTGCAAGCCCTGCCAATCCGACCGGCGCGGTATTATCGGCTAAAGAATTACGCGCAATTATCGAAACCGCAAGAGAGCGTAATATCCGCGTCTTGTCGGACGAGATTTATCATCGTCTGTCTTATGATAGCGAGGATATGACCGCCTTGCAGGTGGCTGATGACGTGACCATTATCAATTCTTTCTCTAAATATTATTGCATGACCGGTTGGCGTATTGGCTGGATGGTATTGCCTGAAAGCGATATTCGCCCAGTCGAGCGCATTGCGCAAAGTCTTTATATCTCAGCGCCTGAATTATCCCAACATGCTGCGATCGCAGCCTTTGACGGCACTGCCGAGCTGGAACTGGTGAAAGAGCGCTACCGTCGCAATCGTGCTTTACTGAATGTGCAATTACCGGCGATGGGCTTGAAATTTGCAGCGCCTATGGATGGTGCTTTTTACGCTTATTGCGATGTGTCGAAATTCACAAATGACAGTATGGAACTGGCGCACAAAATGCTGAGCGAGATTAATATTGCCGCAACGCCGGGTCGGGATTTCGATCCGCTGGACGGACACCGCACCATGCGCTTTTCATATGCGGGCAGTGAAGCGGAAATGCAGGAGGCCGTACGCCGCTTGTCCGGCTGGCTTGGTCGCTAAGCCGTATTTCAGGACTGATATTATAACGGAAGGTGTGCCCCTTCCGTTTTTTACTAATGCATCAATTGTTGCTTGATCTGATATTGCCCGTCATTCTGGCGGTCAAAAAGATTGCCAATCTGCGGATGGCGCAAGGGTTCACCGCTATCATCCACCATCAGATTTTGCTCGGAAACATAAGCGGAATATTCCGTCTCGCTGTTTTCTGCCAGCAGATGATAAAAGGGCTGGTCGCGTGCCGGCCGCTTATCTTCAGGAATGGCATTATACCATTCCTCACTATTCGCAAATTCCGGATCAACATCATAAATAATCCCGCGAAAGGGAAATAATTTATGTTTTACAATTTGACCGATTTGAAATTTAGCGTTTTTTATCAGTTTCTTATTCCCACATTTTTATTCATCAATTTAAACATAGTTTAGCTGAGAA
The DNA here is from genome assembly GCA_023387715.1 of Pseudomonadota bacterium. Lineage (GTDB taxonomy): Bacteria > Pseudomonadota > Alphaproteobacteria > Rhizobiales > Rhizobiaceae > Paenochrobactrum > Paenochrobactrum glaciei. The sequence goes on from JAEWHQ010000278.1 coordinate 3,382, forward strand.
TTATTTTTAAAGCATCAGCTTAAAATGGATTTTTTATTGAGGAATTTTACGGTTAAGTCACAGAAAAACCCCAAAAATGGAAAACCAAAAATAAAGCAAATGGGATTATTGATCTGTTAAAGTGCCGCTTTATGCTTGGTGGCAGAGTTTTTGAGTTTGTGAATTGAATGGCGTATTGGAAACGTTGTGCAGGAAATAGAAAATTTTACCCGTAACTGGACAGTGCTTGGTAATCATCTGGCTCTTTGGGTTACAGCTCTCTTTATATTTGTTGCATGTTTGATTCTGCTGCCGCGGGTGCGCGGGCAGCTTGTGCAATTATTGTCACGTTTTGCAGTCAGTCGCTTTGATGTGATTATGGCCGGCGCGCAATCACTGGCAAACAATACTTATCGCTTCTTCTTTGCGGCGCTGGCGCTTTATTTTGCGTCACAAGTTCTTGTGCTGCCTGTGCAAATTTCACGCATGATTACCGGCATAGTGCTGGTGGCGACGATGGCGCAGATCGGCATGTGGAGCAGTATTTTGGTTGGTCTTTGGATCGATCACGGGCTGTTGGATAAAAATAATCCGGATCCTGAGCGCACAAGTGCGGCGCAGATCATTCGCTTTACCGGTTTTGCGCTGATCTGGACGGCAGTGCTGCTGCTCATCCTGTCCAACTTCGGTATTGATATTACCGCTCTGGTCGCCGGTCTTGGGGTAGGTGGTATCGCGATTGCTTTCGCGCTTCAATCAATCCTGAAAGATCTTTTTGCCTCGCTCTCCATTTTGCTCGATAAGCCGTTTGTCGTTGGTGATTTTGTTTTCTTTAATGAGAATCGCGGTGTGGTGGAGCGCATTGGTTTGCGTACGACGCGCTTCCGCTCGCTGACCGGTGAGCAGATCAGCGTGTCCAATGATGCGCTGCTTAATACGCGACTGTCAAATTTTCAGCGTATGTCTGAGCGACGCATGTTGTTCAGCCTGCATTTGCAATATGGCGGCGCGATTGAACTGTTGCAGACATTTCCGGCTTATTTGCAAAGTGCGATTGAGGAATTGCCGAATACCCGTTTTGACCGTTCCCATCTGGCCGAGTTTAATGAGCTCGGTGTGCGTTTCGAAGTGGTCTATTATGTGCTGAGTGCGGAATATGTGGATTTCATGAATGCCCAGCAGCATGTACTGGTGGCAGCTGCGCAATGGGTGGAAAAGCATGGGCTGCAATTTGCACAGCCGACACGACGCCTGATTAATGTAGAGCAACAGTCGCTCAAACCTGCCGGAAAAGAGCTTGCAACCACATTATAGACTAAGGTCGCACCAACCTTGGTCTTATGTCCTTTCGCTAATCTAACTGTTAAGATTCATTCTAATCTGATTTGAACCTTAGCCGCAGATGTGGAACCGAAGCTATGATCCTTAAATACTTATGGATTATCGAAGTTATCATTTTTGCGATTGTGCCGATCACTATCTTTCTGTTATGGAAAAAAGACAGATATTAAGGTGTTTCGGCCTGTCGTGATGTGTCGCATTTAAGTGTTTTGGCACACGGATATTTTTAAGGTTGTATGCCACTTCAAGTTGCGGGCTGATTTCGCGCTCAACAGCTTCACAAATCTGTGATCTTGTTGATGATTCTCTTTTTACGTGCGTTTTACAACATTAGCTGGTGTTAAAATACATTTTCGTTGCATCTTATGCACAGCTTCAAGTCCCACAGGCTCTGGTTTAGGCCGTTAAAGATTTAAAAAAATGAGATATTTGGCGGCATCGGCTGTTTCGTGCTTTAATTGGCAAGCTGTTCCAATGTGTCACAGTCTCAGGGGTTGCACTCGGAAGCACTCTGGGGTAACCGTCGCATCGAATTAGCTGTAGTTCGCACGGCATGCCTTTTGAAGCTGCT
>JAEWHQ010000044.1 GCA_023387715.1 Pseudomonadota bacterium
GGGTATCACCATGTTTACCTGCGTGATAATTACCCGTTTTACGTCTGGTATAACCGGCGACAACTTCCAGATTTTCCCAGCGGCTGGCAAAAGCGACACTACCAGACCCTGATGTCGGCTTTAAAAAGCCAGGTCTGTCCATACCATGCGGTGCGCCCAATTGAGAGACATCGTAATTCAGCACCTCATCTGGAACGGTCTGCGGTGTACATGCCCAGCTACAACCCGTCAGATAAGATTTGGAATATTGATCCAAGCCACCGCGCGTACCTTCAGCTGGTGGCGTTGATGTATTACCGATCATACTGCCACGCACTCTGAAGCCGTAATTTTGCCCATCCTTGATAATATCATCGGCATTAAGTGTTCGCATCACCGCGACACCACCCGTCGCGCCAACACCATAAACACCCGAAGATGGCCCTTTAACAATTTCCACCCCGCCGATCATGTCCGGGTCGATATAGTTGCGCGAGGCAACACCGGAATAACCACGATAAACCGTATTTTGCTGCTGCGCACCGTCAACAACAACCGGCACACGGCCAAAGCCCTGCATACCTCGAATATTGATATCAACCGCGCCACTATTGCGGTTGTCGCCTGTCATCACACCCGCCTGACCTTTAAGAAAGTCACCTGTCGACATACCGCGGAATTGTTCGATTTTTTGTTGCGACAAATAGGTGGACGAGCCAGCACTGGAATAAGTCGCATCCATCATTGTGTTTAAATTATTGGTAACGGTAATCGTATCCAGCAAAATCGAACCGTCAGCGCTTTGAGCGGCACCGCTCACATTGCTTGCATGACTAATAGATACGGTCGTGGCATTGATAAAGGAATATTCAAGCCCTGAGCCTTGTAAAAGACGTGCAAGTGCAGCCTGATTGGATAGCCTGCCGGAAACGCCGGGGCTGGTTTTTCCTGATGCAACAGAAGCTAAATAGCTAACCTGAAGGCCTGCCTGACGGCCAAAACTCGTCAAAGCCTGATTAAGCGGCCCCGCTGGAATTGCAAAATTCTTTTGCGCATCTTCCTGCGCCACGGCTGGACGGACACCAATAGAATAAAAACTCATGGCCGTCGACATCATCAATGATGTCACTAATGCCTTGCTGAAATTATCCGCCAGAACCCTATTTTTTACTGCTTTAAGCCGCATGGCTAAACTGCTCCATCAATCAAAAACATATCTGAGGAGCGGCTGTGCCTGCATAGGGTAAATGCAGCTCCTGATACTATTACAATCGGGGAACAGATATTTTCACTCAAAAACTCAAGTTTTTATAAATTGGCGAAATAATCGTCAAAGCAGACGACAGCTGATAGACTTTTCCACCTGCCGGCTTGACCACTGCTTCCAGAGCACCAAGCGGATTTTGCAGGTCAAAAATGCCGCTGATGCGCTTTTCACCAATATAAGGATCAACAACCACAATGCGCCCCTGATGCCAGCGGCCAATGCGTGCCACCAAAGAAGCCAGTGTTTCTTTTTCAGCAACAAGAAAATGATCACGCCAGCTGGCGACTTGACCACTCTCACGATCACTGCGTTCTATTGATAGCTGTGAAGGATCAAATACCAGCCACTGCCCTTGATGCAATATTTCCCGGATATTGCTATTACTGATGCTGCTTTGCATTTCCACTATGCCGTGATCAACACCCACCGTCATAAAACCGGCATCATTCGACACTTCAAAAGCCGTGCCGAGTGCTGTCACTTGTGCGGAGGCCGAATACACCGTGAATGGCCTGTTTCTTTCCTTGGCAACTTCAAAATAAGCCATGCCCGCAATGAGCTGAATAGCGCGTTGCTTATTGTCATAATCAATCGCAATGGCACTATCTGGCCCGAGCGTTACCAGACTGCGGTCTTCCAATTCGATTTTACGGATTTCGCCTTTCGCAGTGCGATAATCTGCCCGCTGATTAAGCAATAATTCCGGCCCAAATGAATAAAGCGCTGCTCCGCCGCCCGCTGCCATAAAGGCACCCAATAAAAAATGCCGGCGCGTCAAACCTGCGCGACGCTCGACCTGTCGCTGGAAGTTTAAAATTTTTCCTGAAGCACCATGAATTTTTTCAACACGCAGCCATATTTTTTCATGGATTTCACTGCGCGCACGCCAGGCGTATATCATCTCTACGGCCACAGAATTATCAGGATCATTCTGCAAACGGATGACCAGATCAATCGCCTCATCAAGCAAAATATCCTGATCTGGTTTACCCGTGCCCACTTCCATTTTCCTGATTACCTGTAACAAGAGTAAATATCTGTCTGATTATAATACAATCCAGCGGCTGAAATTTTCACAATCATTCTTATCAAAAATCGTCCACCCGAGCGAGCAGGTGTTTATACGCATCACGTATCAACGTCCATGCTCTGGTGGTGGAAATATCCAGTTCCTGCGCCACTTCATTAAGCGTGCGCTCCCCCAAACGATGCATTTCAAAGGCACGCCTTGTCCGTTCCGGCAACTCGGCAAGCGCTTGATGTGTTTGCGCCAAACACTGCCTTGAATAAACAACGGCTTCAGGTGAAGGAGCAGGATCCGCCAGATTTTGTGCGGCATCGCTTTCAATATCGACCGTTTCGATCAGCCGGTCGCGCTTTTGTTGATTAATACGAAGATTGCGCGAAATTTTATAGAGATAGGCCTTAGGATTATGTGTCCCTGCCGATGCAGCAGGAGGCTTTGCCAATACTCTGACAAATGTATCCTGAGTAATATCGGCAGCTGTGTCTTCGGTCAGACCATTGCGCTTTAAAGATCGGGCAATATCGCGGGCATGACGGCGGAACAACATTTGAATGTCCCAGCTCATCTTACAAAAACCTCACAACAACATTGCTGATCAAGTGTATTTTATCTGATCCACGATAAAATAAGCGCACAATTTGCCTCGATACGAACAAGCCTCACAGGCTGAAAAACGTGTCTCACATTGCATCACTTAAATAATATGATTAATTTTATCAAGTTATAATTATTCATCAGCTTAATTCTCTGAAAAACAAAGTTTATGGACAGCCGCTTTATATTTTTATAGCTTTAGCTTGCCATTCAAATTTAATATGAGTAAATAACTCCAGTTATATAAATGGCGGCAGCGCCGTAAAAATCACAGGATATCGATACCCTTCATGAGTGCTGTTTTTGAACGGATTTATGTCAGGGAACGATTGCGCCTGAAAAGGCTTGCAGCCAGCATCCTTGGCAATGCCGAAGACGCCGACGATATTCTGCATGATACATATGTCAAACTATCCAGCCGCCCGTTGACAGACAGTGATAACGGCCTGATTGTGCGGACGGTTACGACATTGGCGCTGGATCACATCCGTACCCGTAAAAGACGCAGCAGCCTGTCGCTTCATGATGCCGAGCATCCTGATATTACCGACTTCATCCAGCCCGAGCGCATTGTCTCCGCACGTTGCGATCTTTCAGCACTTTTAAATGCTATCAATGCCTTACCAAAACGGCGGGCACAGATTTTTCTGCTGGCCAGAGTTGACGGAATGACCTATCAGCAGATTGCACAGCATTTGAATATCTCGCTGAGCACGGTTGAAAAGGAAATGGCGGCAGCCATTGCATCTTGCCATAAATGGCAGCAAATGAGGGAACAGAAATGATAAGTTCTGTAACTTGCTGCATGAAAAACATCTCGCGTATTTGAGGAAAACGCTCTGTCTTATGCTGAACAATAACAGCTCTGAAAAACGAAACAATGCAGCTATAGAGGAAGCTGCACAGTGGTTTGTGCGGATGAGAAATCAGCCGGTCAGTGCCGTTTTGCAACAATCTTTTCAACAATGGCTGGATGACTGCCCGCTCAATGCTCAAGCCTATCAGCAGACAGAACGCTTGTGGCAAGACCTCCACGCCCCTGCCCATGAAGCAGCACGCAGCGGTTGGCACCGTCAGAAAAAACAATCATCTTTTACATTTATGCCTGCATTCAAATGGGCAAGCCTTGCCGCCAGCCTTGTTATGCTCACTGCTACCGGTGCGTTATGGCGTGATGCAGGCCTGCTTCAACGCGGCATTGCCGATTATGCGGCAGCACCTGGCAGCTACAGCGAATTTACCCTTAGTGACGGCTCCCGTGTTTATTTGGATGGCGATAGCGCGATTAATGAAAAATTCAGCGCTGATGAGCGCAACATTGAATTAATCCGCGGACGTGCATGGTTTGATGTCACCCGCAATGAAAACCGCCCCTTCAAGGTCACGGGTGGTAATGCCCGAATACAGGTTTTAGGCACTGCTTTTGCAGTGGAACTGGAACAGGATTTGACCAAAGTAACCGTTGAGCGCGGACTTGTCGCCGTTCATGCCAGCGACTTTGAAGACAGCATTAATTTACAGGCTGGCGAAAGCGCGGCCGTCTCGCAAAATCAGATTGCATATATTGACGGCAATGACACGGAAATTAGCCTTGCGTGGAAACGCGGCCTCATCATGATGAACCAGACACCGCTGAAAACAGTGCTTGAAGAATTAAGCAAATATTCCAGCGGGCGCATTGTTTTGCATGATAAATCATTGGAAAACCTGCCTGTTTCCGGTGTTTTCCAGACTAAAAATCCTGATGCAGTTTTTGATGCTTTACGTTCGACACTCAAACTTACTGTCGTACGTGTGCCGGGTTTGATGACAATTATCTATCGTTAAGATTATTTTTACGGGTTTTCATCGGGCTGATCGTTGCTTGAGTATGGGACCAGACGTCCTTGAATTTGAACAGGAAACGTCAAGAATGAAAACGATCAGAACTGCGTTCACCGCCAGCGGTGTTTCGCTTATTGCGCTTGTCTCCGCGTGCCCCGTGGCAGCACTTGCGCAAGCACCTCAAACGACACAAAATCAGAGTAGCTATAATTTCAACATTCCGGCTAAACCATTGCTTACCGCATTGGCTGATTTTACCGCAACAACAGGCATTCAGGTTGTGCGCCAGAACGGCAGCGCAATCTCCGGACAATCCACTCCTGTTATCGGACGTCAATCCCCCGAAGCGGCACTGAAACGAGTTCTGGGAAATAGCAATCTTCAATATCGTTTTGTCGATAGCAAAACGATCAGCCTTTATGCAGCAGAAGACGCCAGCAACAATGCAGGCGGCATCAATACTGCTGATGGCTCTGTGCTGTTGAACACCATTACGGTCAGCAAGCCTTCCGGCGCAGCAGCCGTTTATACTGCACCACGCTCCACCGTGCATTTGTCAGCCGAACAGATGGAACGCTACGGCAATCTTTCACCATCCGACATGCTTAAAGGTGTGGCTGGTGTGCAGGTTGGCGACAGCCGCAATGGTGGTGGCCTTGACGTTAATATCCGCGGTATTCAGGGCCAAAGCCGTGTGGCTGTGACCGTTGACGGCTCACAGCAATCGCTCAATGTTTATCGTGGCTATGGCGGTACGCAGCAGCGCAGCTACATCGACCCTGATCTCATCAGCGACGTTATTATTAATAAAGGCCCCGATTTAACCGCAGCTGGAGCCGGTGCCATTGGTGGCGCGGTCAATATGACCACGATCGGCGTTCAGGACATTCTTAAAGACGGTAAAAATTTCGGTGTCCGTCTTAAAGGCGAAATCTGGGATAATGGCGTTAAGCAGGCACATCGTCCTGATTATGTGAATAGCGGCTCTGATCTTGAAGCCAATGTGCGCAGCGATCGCCCGAATATCTTTAATTCAGCCGCAAAATCCGGCAGCATTGCTGCAGCCTATAGCAGCGAATATTTCGATGTTGTTGCGGCCTATGCCAAGCGTAAGCAGGGCAACTACTTTGCCGGTAAACATGGCCGCGAGCAATATCGCCAATTTGATAAATATGGCTATGAACAAAACACCGTCGCCAAATCCTATATGGCTGGCGAAGAAGTTTTGAACTCCTCGGCTGAGACAGATTCCGTTCTGTTGAAGGCAACTATTAAACCAACCGACGAACAGGCGCTCGAACTAACATATCGTTATTTCGATGGACGATTTGGCGAGGTGATGCCGTCGGATATTTACCGCTTCGGCACTGCAGGCCATTATCAATACCCGACCGGCAGCGTTGTGATCAATTCCGGCACTGCGCGCTATCATTATAATCCTAACGACAATGATCTGCTGGATTTCAAAGCTAATTTCTGGGCAACCAGTGCCAGAACCGACCAGATCAACGCCACCAACGGCCCGACATCTCAGCAGGTTTATAACAGTCCTGATCGCACATGGGTACGCATGGATGACATACGCGTAGGCGGTGACGTTTCCAACCGTTCAGAAGTTAAAACATCTGTTGGTGGCTTTGCTTTCGATTTCGGCGGCTCATTCCAGTATGAAGATATCCGCCCTCAGAAGGATGTCCTGATCACTGAACATGACATCAACATGAACCGTCATTTGCGTGATGGTCGCCGCTCAGAAATCAACCTTACCGGTAAGGTTGAATATGAGCCGCAAGAGAATTTGCAGTTCTGGGCTGGTGGTCGTTATGGCCGTTTCGACTCGCATGATCGCAATACACCAAGCATTGCAATTCGTGAAAACCTCTATGGAAAATATATCGCCCTTTCTCGTGGCCCAGGCACATGGGACAGTATGTTCTGGCGTGCAGACGAAAACGGTCAGTTTACCGATGCTACCGATCCACGTCTGAACAACGGTATTGCTGCATCAAACACCAATAACCCATTTGATGGCACCCCGTTTGATGAATATGGAACGCCCACTTATATGAGTGTGGGTTCAGCGGGATACAGTAATGTTGTGACCGGCTTTACGCGCGGAGAAAAGCTCTCTGACAAGAGCACCAGCTTTACGCCTGCCTTTGGTTTCAATTATGAAATCATGCCACAGACACTAGTTTATGCGAGCTATACACAAGGCTACCGTTTGCCGTCCTTGTTTGAAACAACACTAGGCACATTGCAGGTAGAGCCAAGCAAGGGCTTGCGTCCTGAGCGTTCCCGCGCCATCGAAATCGGTGCCAGCACCACACAGGATAATCTCTTTGTTACCGGTGATATAGCATCGTTTAAACTGGCTTATTTCGATAATAATATCAAAAACTACATTGCACGCTATTATGATCCTGAATCCAATGGCGGCATGACATTCAGCAATGCAGACAGTTACAAAGCCAATGGTCTCGAGTTCCAGTCAAGCTATGATAGCGGCCGGATTTTTGCCGATCTCTCCGCGACTTATTACTTCAAAACTGAAACCTGTGACGCTAACTTTGCTGCCCGTCTGCGTGAAACTGCCGATCAATATCAGAAAACCGAAAACACACCTGATTGCACACCGGGCAGCTATATGGGCTCATTCACCAATACCCAGAACCCGCCTAAATATTCGGTCAATCTGACACTGGGCAGCCGTTTCTTCGACGAAACTCTGACTGTCGGCGGTCGCATGACCTACACATCAGGACCGGTTGAGAAAATCAACAAGCCTTGGCAGACCGGTGCAACAACACCACAAATTCTTTATAAGCCAGTTACATTGTTTGACGCATTCGTAACTTACAAGCTGCGTGAAGATGCTGTGATCAACGCATCGGTACAAAATATCGCCAACCGCTATTATCTCGATCCGCTGGCACAAAGCTATATGCCAGCACCGGGCCGTACTTTCCGCGCCGGTTTGACGATGAAATTTTAAAAACATCATTGCTCCGGTCTGAAGTTTGACCGGAGCAGTGCAGCGATAAAAAAGCCCGACTTGTAAAACAAGTCGGGCTTTTTATTTTTAGTGCTTAACTGAATTAGATATTGGCATATTCAACAAAACGCGGATCGAAAGTCTGCGAGAATTTCAGATCGCTATCAGCCAAGTCAGGATCAAGCTTTTTCAACATGTCATACATGCTCTTGAAACCATCTTCTGCAATCAAACCTTGTTCAGAATACATCGCGCGGGATTTTACAAAACCTGTCTTGTAAAGTTCGCGGTCACCAAACAAATATTCTTCCGGCACAGCATCCGCCACCTCATCAGGCGTTGCATTGTGAATCCAGTTCAGTGCTTTGACAAAAGCATTGACGACACGCTGCGTGGTCACCGGATTGGCCGTGATAAAGCTCTGCTGCATATAAACAATGGCTGCCGGATTGGTGCCGTCAAACAAAGCACGGGTGCCTTCTTCTGTACGGGTATCGAGCAAAATTTTAATGTCGCCGTCAACTTCCAGCTTGGTGATTACCGGATCAAGGTGAACCAATGCTGCAATGTCACCTTTTTTGATAGCGGCAACAGCACTTGCACCACCACCAACACCAATAATCGAGGCATCATCGGCAGCCAGACCATTTTTAATCATTGCATATTGCAAGAACAGCGAAGTGGAGGAGCCCGGTGCAGTCACACCAATATTGCGGCCTTTCAGATCAGCAATGGTTTTGATCTCGTCAGCCAGATCAGTGCGCACACCAATGCAAATACCCGGGAAACGGCCAAGTTCACAAATGGCTTTAATATCCTGACCACGATGCTGCATGCGCAATGTATGCTCATAAGCACCGGTAACCACATCAACCGAACCGCCGATCAGCGCCTGCAAGGATTTTGCGCCACCACCGAAATCGTTGACTGTGACGTTAAGTTCTTGCTCTTCAAAGAAACCCAAACGCTCTGCAATCGTCAGCGGCAAATAATAAAACAAAGGCTTACCGCCAACGCCCAGCATCAGATCGGTTTTTTCAGGCTTCGCATCAGGGTCTTGCGCAAAAGCCGGCAACTGAGCAGCGATATTCATCAGCCCAAAAGCGGCTGCACCAAGCATTAAATCGCGACGTGTTATATTCATGATTATATTCCTTGAATTATCGTTTTTAAGCGCCGTTTGGTCCGACTGTTTTAGGCCGCCAGATGAGCAAGCGCGTTTCTACAATCGAAACTGCCCAATCGATGAGCAAAACAAAGGCCGTCAACACAATCATTCCGGCAAAAACACCGGTGACATCAAAGACGCCTTCCGCCTGATGAATGAGATAGCCAAGCCCTGCGGACGAACCCAGATATTCACCCACAACCGCGCCCACAACGGCAAAACCAACTGCGGTGTGCAGGCTTGAGAACATCCATGACAATGCAGATGGCAAATAGACATTGCGCAACAACTGGCGCTCATTCATGCCAAGCATACGGGCATTGGCCAGAACGGTCTGGTTAACTTCTTTAACGCCCTGATAAACGTTAAAGAACACAATGAAAAAGACCAGCGAAACGCCGAGCGCCACTTTTGACCAAATCCCCAAACCCAGCCAGAGCATGAAAATTGGTGCAAGCACCACACGCGGCAACGAGTTGGCAGCCTTCACATAAGGATCAAAAACAGCTGCAAGCATTGGCTTGCGGGCAAACCAGAAACCGATCATCACGCCGCTGACGGAACCAATGACGAAAGCAAGCATGGCTTCCACCAGTGTGATGCCAAGGTGATACCAAATGGTGCCTTCGGCAAACCATTTATAAATACGCACCGCCACTTGTGTTGGTGCCGCAAAGAAGAACTTGGCATTCGCCGGATTGCCGAACAAATGTGTTTCGGTAAACAAATACCACACAAGAATAACGAACACAGCCACACTAAGCTGCGCTAAAAATAAGAGAGGCTTATTCATTTGCGCACTCCGCTTGTCTGCTGATAACCTTTAAGCACTTCTTCTTTCAGCGCTCCCCAAATTTCACGATGAATTTCGTGGAACTGGTCATTCAAGCGAATTTCAGAAATCTCACGCGGGCGTTCGAGCGGAATTTGATATTCAGCCAGAATATGGGCACGCGGACCGGCAGACATAATCACAACACGATCAGCCAATGCGATCGCTTCTTCCAGATCATGGGTAACAAACATCACGGCTTTACGATCCTGCGACCAGAGGTCAAGCAGCAGATCACCCATGATCACGCGCGTTTGCGCATCCAAAGGCCCGAAAGGCTCATCCATCAGCAAATATTTAGGGTTACGGATCAGCACCTGCGCCAAGCCGATACGCTTGCGCTGGCCACCCGACAACATATGCGGATAGCGATCACCAAAATTGGCAAGTCCCACACGGGCGAGCCATTCTTGCGCTTGCGCACGGGCTTCTTTTTTAGGTGTACCGGCAATTTCCAGTCCGATAGCAACATTTTCCAGCACAGTTTTCCATGGCATCAATGCATCTTGCTGGAAAAGATAACCGGCTTGGCGATTAAGACCGCTTAATTGCTTGCCGCTAATTTCCACGGTGCCGCTTGCTGGCGTCAAAAGTCCTGCTACGGCATTCAACAAAGTGGATTTGCCACAACCTGTCGGACCAACAATGGCAACAAATTCATTGTCAGCAACTTTAAGATTGCTTTCCGCCACCGCATCATACCGGCCGCCATTGGCCAGATTGAATGAAATCGCAACGTTTTTAAGTTCAATTACTGTTTTTGGGGCATTGTCCGGCTGAACAGCATTGGTCGAGGCATTCATTGTCTTTCCCCTTTACAGTTAAGACAAAGCGCCATGCGAGAATGGTTCATAAATTTCAGTCCTCCGGAGAGATGCTCGGACGGCAGAGCCATACAATAAAAACCGTCCTATTTTTTTGATAAATTAGTGCTCACTTATAATGCCCAAATATGAATAGGCAATCAAAAAGCGCCCCAAAACGCAAGATTTATCCACAAAAAGACAACAGACGTAATATTATTGCGCGGAATATTTCTTAAGACTCCGCAGCCTCTGCTAATGAATAGTTATAAACCATCCGACATGATCGCAGAACGCCAATTACTCAACCATATCTCTGTATTGGTTTATCGCATCAGCACCCACATCAAAATTACATAAAAAAAGCTGAAGCAGAGAGATTAAACACTCCGCCCCAGCCCGTCATTCAACAAAATTTGTAAGATCAGCCAAACATCTGTTTAACCAGTGCATGCACGCGCTTGAAAGCGGCTTCCGCACCGGCAACAACCTTGCCTTCTTCATCTTCACTCAGATCGACATCATCCAGTGCCTGAGTAAAAGTGCGCCAATGAAGGCCGCGGCCTTCAGGTGCGCCAGCCAGATGACGAGCGCCAAACTCTTCCGACAAACCAATCTTCTGAGCTGCCTTCAACAAGAAAGCCGCGCCCATATTGGAGCCTTCAGCAACATAGAGCCAGCCCAATGCTGTCGGCAGATCAACCTGATCGCTATTTGCAAAAGCAGGAGCATCAGCAGTTTCCGGTGCAGCTACTTCCAGATCCGATAAATCATCACCAATCAGGCTATAGCGACGGCGGACTTTCAGATCCGGCAACAGTGCATCCAACTGCGCATTGTCATAAAGTGAATTGATATCGCGATGAAACAGATGCTGCACTTTCAGAAAAAGTGAATATCTTTCACGATCCTTGAAAGGCTCACCAGCCATAATGGACTTATCCAGCATATCATGCGTACCGGTTGTTACGGCCTTCAAACGCTTTGAGCGTGGCAAATCCGTGGCGGTTTCAAGAGCAATGGTTTCACTCATAACAAGGCTTTCTAAAGGTAAAGAATCGACTGCTTACGCTGATACTACCCTAAGATTAGAAAAACTAGAATTTTATTATCATATTAAATTATGGCCGATAAAGACAAAGCTCATAAAGCCTGAAATGCACTCACCAAACGCCGTAACACCGAGGTGATCCGCTCGCCCGTGACATTGGATATTAAAACAACATCGCGTATTGGCAGTGGTGGCAGGTTAAGTTTATCACTCACATCAATAAGATTTGTGGAAGCGGCTTTATGGGCGAGCAATGCAACGGCCAGACCGGCTTCCGCCGCAGCAGCGATTGAAATTGCCCCTGTGCCAATAAACGCTTCGCGCCAATGAATGCCGGAACTTTCCAACACTCTGATCGCCATAACTCTGATATTGCAGGGTTCCGCCTGCAAAGCGAGTGGCAATGGCGATCCCTCAGGCCATGTAAAATCAGGTGTAGCAAACCAGCCAAAATGAGCAGGCATCGATATTTGACCATCACGGCGGCTTTCATCATAGCGCATGATAATCACCGCATCCAGTTCGCCCGCATCGTAAAGATCAAGTAGCTCCCTTGTTCCTGCGGTACGTAAATGCAATGTCACGCCAGTTTCGCGTTCGTTTACGCTACCAAGCAAACGTGGTAGGTTTGATCCGATCAAATGATGTGTCACACCAATCGACAAACGGCTTAGCTGCTCCGTAAAAATTTCTGTTGCCCGCCGCCCTGCTTCCATGAAATCCTTTGCTGGTTGCAAAAAATGCACGCCTGCTGCGGTCAATTTTACATGCCGCGGGGTACGTTCCAGCAAACGCTGCCCTAACACCTCTTCCAACTTGCGCAACCGCAAAGAAACAGCCGCTTGCGTGGTATTCAATGCCCCTGCAGCACGGGTAAATGATTGCAATTCCGCAACCAGCAGAAAGGCTTCAACCGTTTGCGGATCAATCATTCATGTTGCCTCATAATAAAAATTACTTATCATTGAAATAGTAAAAACCGTATTTCTGTTTATGTTACAATAGGGTTTAGTGAGATGACAACAGGAATTGTTTTTCTCATGCGCCGATCTGAAACCCCTTTATCATCTGACACGACTAATACTACTTCACCTCATATATGGGGCATACTTGCGATTGCAGCGGCACTCAAACTGCAGGCTCCATTGTCTCCCAAGGTATTTATATTATGGTGCCGTTCTGGCGTGATGCTTTTGGCATCAGCCTTGCAGCTGCATCGCTTGCCGTCACAGTGATCAATGGCGTGCAGATTGTAACCATGTATAGCTTTGGTCGCGCGATCGACACATATGGTGAGCGCAAAGTGGTTGGCCTTGCTATGACCGCCATGGCCGCCGCGATGGCAATCACTGCTTTATTTGTAAATAATTTATTCGGCTTGCTTTTCTGCATGGCTTTGCTGGGCGCTACTTATTCCGCAGTGCAACCGGGCGGAACCCGCGCGATCATGCGGTGGTTTCCACCCCGCAAACGCGGTATTGCAACCGGCTTCCGCCAAGCAGCCGTACCTTTTGGCACAATGATTGCCGCAGCGCTCTTGCCTTATTGCGCCGCCCACTATGGCTGGCATAGTGCTGCGTGGATCGGAGCTGGCTTTTCTTTATTTGGCGCCTTGCTCTTTTGGGGGCTTTATCGGGAGGGTACTATAAGCTCTACAAAATCGAGCGCTCCGCTACCTTTAAAAACGCTTATTCAAACAGTCGGAGAACAACCCAATTTCTGGCCAGTGTTACGCTTAGGCATTGCTATGTCAGCGCTGCAATTTACCTTTACCGCCCATACAATCAGCTTTTTGGCCACCCATTTCGGCCTTTCATTGGTATCTGCATCTTTTCTTTTCGCATTCACTCAATGCGCGGGCATCCCCGGACGTATAATTTTGCCATGGTTCAGTGATTATTTT